>JAFQED010000067.1 GCA_017415765.1 Desulfovibrio sp.
CAAGTAGTTCACGCTGTTCATCAATTATTTTCCAAATACCACGATATTCATTTGATTCAGTGCAGTATTTTTTTATAAGCAAATATCTTTCATTTCCCATTACTGAGAGGCCGTTCAAAAGCCCTTTGCCTTTTGATTGCCGGAATCCTGTATGCCGTAATCAGTCTTTTTTGCCATGCTACACCTCACTAATCCAAAAAAATCAAAGGATCTTCTTTATTGTTCCCTTTCCCAAAGGGCCATTTCAAATCTTGTTCTTTGACATAATCAACTATTCTACGCTTAAACTTTGGCGTATATATAGAGCCATTAGTTGATGACATTATTCTCCATCCATTTGAATAAGCCAAATATACCCAAAAAAATGATATGTTGTATCTTTGTCGCCTAGAAAAATTCTTTGAAAATAATGTTTCTGCAATATAAAAGAGCGAATAAATTTTTTATTTTTTTTAAGTTTTCTTCTTGTTGTTCTTACTAAATAGTGTGCAATATCAGTAACGCATACAGTATAATTTTCAAAGAAATGAATGATTACATATTTTGTGTATTCCTTGTAGTCATATATCAGCATATATTGCCCCTAATCATTTTATATAATACTGTGCGCCGTCATAAAGACGGCCCACAGTATTATTTTCAACGCCGCCAATGCTGATAAGGCTGCCTGAAAGCCATATCTCTTGTAACAACGATATTGAATTGATAGCCGGGCCGAATTTCAAGCGTAGGCTTGATATTCAGATTTTTTTGCAAAAGCGTTGTTGTGGTTTGTCCAAGTTGTGCGGCAAGGGCAGAAGTCATTTCATCTTGCATTGACGTGCCATTGTCAGATTCCCCAACATTATTATTTGCAGAATCCATAGCGTAGGCCATGCCGCCTGTTACCAGTGACATCATGATTGCAGAGCCAAAAATCCGCAGATAGTGATTATTGACTTGATCATTAAAGCCAGCCATGCCGCCCATATCTGCACCGGGCATTGCACCTATATTCATGCTTGATCCGTCAGGGAAAATGAGCCTGTTCCATGCGATCAGAACGCGCTCTTGTCCGTAAACCACACGGGAATCATAAACACCATAAATCTTTGTTCCCTGCGGAATAAGCAAGTTCCGACCAGTAGCCGAATCAAATACATTTTGGGAAACCTGAGCAATCATGTTGCCCGGCAAATCAGAGTTGATGCCCGAAAGCATCACGCCCGGAACAACTGCCCCCGTCTTGAGTTCAAGCGGCATCCCCGCTGTACGCTGTTCGCGTAATTCCCATGATGTATCTGGACGCGCCCGATCAAAAAACTTTTCCTTGTCCCGGTCAGCCGCCGGATCGTAAAAGTTTTCGCTTCCGGCCATATTCGCCGAGGAAACAGCATCATTTGACCCGGCAGAGCCATTGCCGGAAGCCGAGCCGCCGGAAGCCCCGGACACAGATTTATTTTCACGCTTGACGGCCAACGGAGCAGAGAGAGCAGACAAATAGGCTTGTGTTCTCACACGCCGGATATTTTCGGCCTCTTGATCGACCTTTTCTTGCTCTTTTTCGTTTTTCTGGACTATGACAATCGGCTCTTGCTTGGGAGGAGGAGGGGCAAGAACGCCGCTTGTCTTGCCCTTTTTCGGATCAAGGGCCAAGCCAGAACCTTCAACGAGCCAAAGCGGTTTTTCTTCTTCGCTGACAGTTGCCTGTTTGGTTTCCGCTTCTTCTTCCTCATTGTGGGCAAAGTTCACGCTGTATATCAGGGCAGCCAGCAGGATCAGCAGGGCAAAAAGCCCGACATACAAGGGCCATTTGCCCATACGAGCCACAAGCGGCTTTTGTGTGAGTTGCAGCCCGTTAGGTGACTGGTCAGCACTCATAAAAGATTCTCCACGGCTTCTGTCATGCCGTCATAGGCTTGTGAGGCTTTTTCTGTGGCCTTGTCGCTTGCCCTATGGAGTAAACCCTTTTCCAAAGGCGTTGACGTTCTGCCAGCTTCTGGCAGTCCACTGGCATCATATGAGCGGGCAATGGCTTGCCCGTCAGAAAGTCTCAACTGTAGATACCAAGCGGATTCATCACCCTTGTCATCCTTCAGGGAATCCACCGTATAGGCCACAGAAAGGGCATTTGAAGGGCCGGAGGCCAGAGTAAAGCCCTTTGACCTCAAAGCAGCATCAAAGGCCGCAGAAAAGGCGTTCAAGGCGTCTTTTTCAGGCGTCAGGACATACAGGGCCGTATGCCCCGGCGCGTACTGATCAGCCAAGAAGGCAGCCGCATCTTCTGCAATGGCCGAAGTTGCGTCAGTTTTGGGCAAATCGCCCACAAAAGACCCCCCAACGCCCTTGTAACCACAGGCAGAGAGGCACACAGCCAGGGCAAAAAGCAATATCCGCTTCATGGTTAATTCTCCCTTGAAATGATCACTTCCTCTTGTGCCTTACCAACGCCCAGAATCAGGGAAATTTTTTCAAAAAGTCCGTCAACGACCATTGCTTGATCTTTCACCCGATAATTGACCATGATGTTTTGCTTGCCCTTGCGAACCAGCAGCACAGGCATTTCACCCGTTGCCGCCTTTTCAGGCAGACGGATGAAAGTTTGTTGGCCGTTGTCATAGACCCTTTCAGGCTTCCATGCCGCCTTGCCCTTCACCGAATAGGCAAAATTCAGGTTTGAGAGGTCAACGCTTTGGCCGTCAATTTGCGTTGAATCCCAATGAGCCGCCCGGACTTCAGCCGCCCGCTTTTCGGCCAGCTCTATCTTGAGCTGATCAGAGTATGTAAAGCCCACATAGGGAGTATGCCCGGAGCGTTGCGAGACAAGCCGCAGATGATACACGCGCCGATCCGTTGTAACAACAGCGGAAGTTTCAAGCCCGGCATCCACAGGCTTGATAAACAAGTGAACAGTTTCATTACCGCCCGAACCCATAGAGCCAGTTTCAACCATCCACCGGGCAGAATCGCCCACCACAATTTCATGTACCTTTTCACCCTTTTGCAGTTCTACGTCACAAACCTGCATGGGAGAAGCTAGGATCGTGGGCATACTTGCCCCGTGGACGTAGATCAGCTTGCCGCTGAAAGAGAGGACAGGAGCAGGGCCGCGTCCAGTCCATGCCCGCGAGAGCCTTAAAGCCCGCTGTTCCCCCTTTGTCAGTGGCACAGTGTCTTGCCCCAGATAATCCGGCAGCGGAGCGGGCGCGGGCTTGGCAGGAGCAGCCCCCGGAGGCAGGGCCGGAGGATAGCCCTGATGCCCTTCAGGCACGGCAGATTGACCGAGAGGAGGAGCAGCAAAGGCCGAGACAGGCAAGGCAAGAGCAAGCAGCAGAAAGGCAAATTTTTTCATCTTTTATTCTCCGTTCTGGTTGTTATCAGGAGCAGCAGGGGCAGGGGCATGATAAATGCGGCTTGCCGAAAGATCGGTGATATAAACGCCGCCCGGATTATGCAGCAAAATTGCCTCGGATGTAGGAGGATTGATCTGTATCGTAACAGATGCCTCATACATCATAGAATTAACCATTGCGCCCGCATGAGTGCGGATAGTTTCGACCCATTCAATGCGGTATGTGTCTTTTGAAATCTGCAAAGGTAGGCTTTTGATTTCAACATGGACAAGCCGACCCTCTTTTGCAACCTCATAGGGATTGTTTGCAGAATACCATTCCTTGAGAACTCCCTTTGCAGCCCCGGCAAAAAAGAATGAAAGCCGCGTTATCATTTGCTTTTGCAATTCAACGTCAGCCGTAACTGTTCGCCAGTCACGAATACAAGCAGCAATTTCAGCTTGAATAAGTCGCATCGGCCTTGCATTTATCTTGTCAGCCCTTGCAGCTACAGCAGACTTGCCGAGTTTATCGACTTCAATAATATATGGAATTGTTTTTACTTGTGTAGCCTGAATGACATTGCCTGTAACTGAAAGAATAGTTATGCAAAGGCAGATAAAGGCAACCATGCGCCAATTTCTTGCACGGGCAATGTAAGAGCCGTAACGCTCAAGCCATTCAGCCCTTGCGTTCAAATACGGATTATTGCCCTGATTTGTCTTTTCCTTCTTTGGCGTTTCAACAATTTCAGATGCAACAGTTTTCTTTTTGCTGAAAAATCCCATTCTAAAGCTCCATAATTATTTTGGTTGTGTATTCTGGGCAACCATATCACGAAGTTTTGAACCAATAGTGTTTTGACGTGTAGCAGTATCGGCCCTTGATTGTCTCCACCCTCTATAAAGGTTTGCAACAGTTCCACCCAATACATTGCCATCCCCTGTCATGGCTTCTTTTAATCCCCCGTGTTGTGCAATAGAGGCCCGCGCTGCAAGTCCAACATTTGCAGCCCCAGCACCAAGGGCAGCACCAGCACCAAGAGCAGCCGCGCCCACACCTCTAGCAGTTTGCAGCAAGCCCCCACCATTGCCGATATGAGAGCCTGTTATAATGCCGCCAACAGTGTCAGGCATTGTTTTTACAAGGCTTAGAAGAACAATAGCGACACCAATAATAACCGCGCAGGTTGGCAAATCTGCTTTTCCTTGTGTAACTTCCTGTAAGAATGTAAATCCTATACCTATAAGAAGTTGCATAGTCATTAACTTGAAAGCCACAGATACTACATATTTACATACATTTATTGCATAATCTCTAAAAAATGACGTACCGCCTAACCCTACCAAAATGCAAGCAGCAGCCATTGCAACATACGCTTCACACTTTATGAAAATTACTTGTGCAGTGATAAGGCAAAAACTTATCAAGACAATAAATAGTGCAAAAAGCATCGCAAGAATTAGACCTATTTCATTCCAATCTATATTATCTATCTCTTTCCATATATAAGCGCATAACTCTAAACCTTTCTTGAAAGGCTTATCAACAGCATCTTCAAGATTTCCCATTTCTCCGGCAACATTTTTTAATCCATTTATTATTTGTGCCGTCCATGTTTCATAGTTATTGATAATTGCAAGAAAAAGACCGGCAGCAAGTAGAGATATACAAAAATTCTTTACTGTTTCACCTATATCTGATTGACCAAGAGCAGCTTTTACACCGAGATATGCAATTTCAAGCGTTGCACAGATGCCAAAAAGTTGAAGTGCATATTTCTTTGCAATAGATGTAAACTGTCCAGATTTTTGATAAAAAGTGTCAACAATGCGGGCCACAAATTCAGCATCACTTGAGGCTGCATAGCAAATTTCAGGAATTGTTAAAAAACAAATAAGAAATAAAATACTATACAGCCTCATAAAACACCCCCCCTTAAAATCCCTTGTGTTGTGTTGGTTGTAGATTCTTGAAATCTTCAAGTCCCTTTGTTAAAGAGCGGCTAAGTTCCTCACTGTATTGTCCTGATTTTTCGGCCTTTGTCTGGGATGCCAAGTCAGATTGAAACTTTGTTGCAATCAATTCACGAAGCTGCCTTGATTCATGTATTTGCAGAGCGGCAAGCTGATTGCCAGCCATCAATGCCTTTTGCTGGCCGTCCGGCGTAGAAAGAAGCTGATTTATATATGCCTCAAGCTGGCCGGAGTTCTCCAAATCTTGAAGTTGACTTGCAGAAAGCTGGAAAGTTGCCTTGGTGGATTCATCTACACGCTTTGACCAGTCATCCCAATATGTTTGGTATTGCGCGCTCGATGACGAAAGAAGCTCTTTAGGCATATTTGCCAAATTTTTGAACTCGTCCCGTGTTCTGTAAAGCTGATCAAATACTCCTGCCATTCCCGTAATATCATTTCGGAGCGTATTTAATGCCCCTGTTACTTGTGCAAGTTTGGAAAGTTCACCAGAAACAGCACTGATTAAATCTGCTGGTAATTGTGCTGTGTTCTGAAGCATATTAGCATATTGTTCCACATTCTGTTGAACCATCCTTATTTGTTGGGCAGTCTGTTCAACATATTGCGTATATGCTGCCTGTAGTTCTGCAAGCTGAGAATTGGCTAAAGCTCTTTCCAGTGCTTGAACAGAACTATTAGAGCAGTTTGTGCAATAAACAGTGTCGGCATTTGCTCTTGAAGAAATGAGCATCAATGCAACCACCAAGCAAACAGAAAGAGCTTTTTTCATATCTTATTTCCTCAATATCCTTTGTGTGGCGTGGGCTTCAGGTTCTTGAAGTCTTCAAATCCTTTTGTGAGTTCTTTAGCTTTATCTTCCTTTGTGGTAGTTTTTTTATTTTCTTCTGAATTACTGCCACACCCGGCCAGCACAGACACAGACAAAACACACATCAAAGCCAGAATCAGAATTTTCTTGTTCATCTTTTCCCCTTTGGAGTTAAACGGCTTTCCTTTCCTTCATCCATTCCATTTGCCAATCGTCCGGCCCGAAGGCTTCACGCAGTTCATGAATCCGAGCAAGACTTTCCTTATCGGAAGCACCGACAAACGCGAGTTCAGCCCGACTTAAAGCAAGCTGGAATTGACGCCGCCCGTAAGGATTCGTCATGTAGTAATCGCGTTTTTGTGTACTTCTTGCGATAATGGAAATTTGTCTTTCATTCAGTCCGCAATCCTTATAGAGTTCATATTGATCTTCTTGTTCTGCAAAAGGATTAGCGAGGAAAATCTTAGTCAAACAGGATTCCACAAGGACATCCATAATGTTTGATTTTTTTGCATCGGAAAGGCTTTGTGTAGCCAGTACAACAGAGCAATTTGCCTTGCGAAGCACCTTCAGCCATTCGCGTATCTTTTCCTTGAAGACTTCATTGCCGAGCATAATCCATGCTTCATCAAGCACAAGCAGCGTGGGCTTGCCGTCCAAAGCCTTTTCAATACGGTGAAACAGGTAGAGCAGAACAGGGATCAGATTTTTCTGGCCCAGATTCATAAGCTCCTCAATTTCAAAGACCATGAAACGAGACAGGCCCAAGTTATCACTTTCGGCATCCAGCAAGCGGCCCATTGCACCGCCCGTTGTGTAGTGGGCAAGGGCAGAGCGTATTGTCATATCGCTCACAATATGAGTGAAATTTGTCAGAGATCGCATATTTTCAGGCTGTTCAGCCAGCAGCAGAGCCGCTTGATGGATCGCTTGCCGCATTGCAACGGTGACGACTTCACCTTGAAGCTGAATCAGGTTTGCAATCCATTCTTCGCACCATGTCATTTCTGATGTGTCTTCGCCTATGCGCTGAAGCGGAGCAAAAGCCAGAGATTCACCGCGCCCGACATCATAGTGATCGCCCTTGACGCCCAGGCATAACGGCAGCATGGAATTGCCCTTATCAAAAACGAAAATGCGTGAATGGAGATACCGCCGGAAGTTCCACACGAGTTCAGCCAAGAGCGTTGACTTGCCTGATCCTGTTGGGCCAAAAATGAGAGTATGGCCGAGATCGCCCACATGGATATTGAAGCGGAAAGGCGTTGTGCCGCCTTCCGTGGTAAACACGGCAAGCGGCGGGCTGCCTTCCGGGAAAAATGGACAGGGGCAGGAGGCGCGGCCAGTCCATACTTTTTGCAGCGGCAGGAGATCGGCAAGATTAAGCGTATTGATAAGAGGCCGCCGGATATTTGAATGAGAATTGCCCGGCAAAGTGCCAAACCATGCTTCAAGCGCGTTTATTGTCTCAATGCGGACGCCAAAACCCAGAGTTTGAATTGCCCGGCGCAGTTCTCTTGCATTGTCATGGAGGCTTTCAAGATCACTGTCCATTATGACAATGCAGGACGTAAGATAGCCCGCGCCGACAATCCCCGCTTGCACTTCCGTTTTTGCCACTTCTGCATCTTCACGCATAAGCAAGGCATCACGATTCACTTTAGCGTTTGGATTGTTAAAGAATTGATCCATAAAGCCGAGAATCTGCTGATTCCAGCCCTTAACAAAAGAAGTCACTTCTTTTTCGGCGTCATACTGATCAAGACATATAAAGCGCGTGGAGTAACGAAATTCAAACGGCATTGTATCAAGTTCAGAAAGCATTGAAGGCCATGATTCTTGAGGTAGTCCATCAATGCTTATCATTGCCATATGCTTTGGCTCTTCACCGCCTTCAAGGCGCGGCACAAGGCCGCCCACTAGAGGCAGTGAGCCAAGCAGGGCATCAAGATACATGGGAGTATGAGGCACTCTGAAAGGATGTAATTCCCCTGTTATGCAGGATTGAAGAAAGGCCAGCAAATCCGAATGTGTGAAACTTCCCGATTCAGTATGCAATACATATTCTTGAAGTCTGGAAAGTTTCAAAACACTTGAAAGCCCGTCTTCGATTTCAAGCAATGCAGTTTTGAAAAGTTCAATCCCTTTTTCAAGGGCCGACATACTTTGAACGCCTACTTGTGACGCCCCTGACATCTTTGCCGCGCCGTATTCCGGCATATACGTTACTGTCAAATAAACGCTTGTAGAATAGCAAACACCATCACCGAAAAACTTGCGGCGTTTGTCGTCAAGCATCTTGCAGAGCGGATCAGGGAAATGGGAATTTTCAGGTTCAGAATAAGCCCTTTCCGTTGCGCGTATGGCGTCAACGTGGATCATCCACCCTGTACCGATCCGCTTAACTGCGTTTGAAAACTGTTCAGAGACATACGCCAATTCTAAAGGCGTAGAGCTTGCAGTATCCTGCCCCTCGATCTCCCAAGTAGCCAGCAAAGAACCGTCTTTCTGTAGGACTATGCCCGGATCGACAAGGGCCGCATACGTCAGCAAATCGGGCAAGCCTTTGGCCTTGGAACGAAATTCTTGCAAATTCAGCATTATTTCACCTTGAACCCACCCAAGGGCCGCCAGCGGCTTGCCTTGGCACTGTAGAAGTCTTGCTGCTTTATGGAGCGCAACCAGACCTTGGACATAAGAGGATCAGCCTTTGCCATGCGCCGGAGGACAAAAATAGCCCCAAGCCAAAAGACAGCGGCGCAGAGAGCAGAGATCCAAGTCATGCCCCCAACGCCCACCAGCAGAGCGATCAGGGCCGAAGTCATCACAAGTTCGCGTTCCGCTCCCATCACAAAATTGTGACGGTGCAACGACTGGTGAATAGCGATCTTTCGAGCTTCCATAAGTTACATTCCTGCTGCTTTTTTCAAAGCAAGTAATGTTGTTTCGGCAGATTCTTCACCGCCTGAATACTCAACGAAATCAGCCCAATGTTCTTCAATCAGCATCACCAATGCAGATTCATCTATGCCTTCCATTCCTTCCCCCTTATATGATTGCGCCGGAGAAGCTGAAAACGCTGTTCACGATAGAGCCAGCAAAGGCAATAAAGGAGATGCCAAAGACGACAGAGAGCAGGAGCTTGAAGCCGCCCGAAATATCGTCTTTGTTCATGATGAAAATGATGCCACACAGGGCCATTGCCACGATGGAAATCCATTTACCCGCCGGGCCTGTAATAGTTCCCACAACCTTTTCAAGCGGGCCGGAAAATTCCGAGATACCGCCGGAGGCCAAGGCCATTTCAGGCAGGAAGGAAAGCCCCAGAGCAAAGCAAGCGAAAACCAAGAATTTGCGAATGTTCATGTAAAACCCTCATTTTGTTAGTTGTTAAAAATCAATGCCGCTCATAAATCAGTTTTGTCAGATATTCCCCCTCTTTTGCGTTGTAGTGATCCACACTGATTATTTGAGACAAAACGCGCTTTTTATTTGGCGTTTTTGTCATATACACAACAAGATCAATGGCGCGGCCTATGAGTTTTTGTTTTGGGCCAACCCCAGCTTCTTCAACAAGTTCTTCAAGGCGTTCAAGAGCTTCAAAAGCAGAATCAGCATGGAAAGTTCCAATGCCGCCCGGATGCCCCGTGTTCCAGAGTTTGAGAAGTTCAAGAGCAGCAGCGTCCCGGACTTCCCCGACAAGTATTCTTATTGGGGCATAGCGCATTGAAACTTTTGTTAAATCGCGCATACCGATATTTGCGATCTCGGATGTAAGAAAGAAAACCTTGTTTTCCATTGCGCTTTGCAGTTCTGCTGTATCTTCAAGGGTAACTATTCTGTCACTTGGGCAAAGTTGTGCCAGCCGATGAATCACACCATTGCAGAATGTAGTCTTGCCGCTGGATGTACCGCCCACCACAACTATATTTTTGCGGTTCAAAATGGCGTCATCCAAAATTTCAACCACTTCAGGAGTTATCACGCCTTGTTCAAGATATTCTTCAAAAGTGATGATCCTGCTGGCCTTCTTGCGAAGCGAAAAGGACGCGCCCGGCCCGACAATAGGAGGATAAACGCCCTCAAAGCGTGAGCCGTCCAGAGGGAAAGAACCCTCGACAATCGGATGCAGAGCATCCACAGTTTGATCAAGCGCACTGGCAACGAGCGAGAGAATCAGCTTGCTTTGAGCAATGGACAATTCACCAACACATTCTTGATCCTGCCCGTATTTTTCGATCCAGATTTTCCCGTCTGGATTGAGCATAATTTCAATCACGTCCGGGCTTTTAACGGCGTCCATGATGATCGGCCCGCAATTATGCTCTAAGCTGGCAAGCAAACGTGCATCGGCCATATTATGCGCCCTTGAGGATAAAGACGATTACAATCAGCAAAGCAGAAACAAAGCTGATAGCGGTGCAAATAAACATTGTCTGTTTGAATTTGACCATATCTTGAACTGCTTTGTTTATTCCTTCCGTTGTGAGTTGCGAAAGAGCAGACATTACTTCTGTCATGCCTTTTTTTGTTTCTTCTATATGCTTGTTTGTATATTCTCCCATCAGCTTGCCCAAAGCCTTTTCATGGACTTTTTGCAGCTTGGCTTGTTCTGTTAATGCCGCGTTCATAATTGTTATGTACATCAAAGCAGGATCGTCAGCCGGGATAACTGTTTTATGATCTCTTTGAAGAATTGCCCGCACTTCTTCAACTGTTAAGCCAATGCCATCAGGCAAAAGCTGTTCAGCTTCTTCAGGCTGTTGGCTTTCAGTAGCTTCAGCAGCTTCAGCAGATTTTTCTTTTGCTTCTTCTGTCATTGCCTATTCTCCGAAAATATCAGCTTCTTTGATCTGGTTAAAAACTTCTTCCCAATAACGTCTTAAACGTGTTCTGATTGCTATTCCTGATGTTTTAATTCCAACTTCAAAAGTTTGTCTTTTTGCAAAGAGTTCTTCCAAATCTTTACCATATGTTGTTTTAGCAAGGTCAGGCAAATGTATTATTGATTTAAACAGGCTAGAGTATTCTTGATACACCTTAAATTCTTCAAATTTTTTGCCGTCAAGCTCAATTTCACCGAAGAATGGATTTAACCAAACAATAAGAGGAACATCGTTGAAACTCATTGCAAGCCTTGCAAGGCCACCTGTTGTGTCAACAATAGCTTGACCGCCTGTTATGACAGTATGAAAGAAAACTTTATGGCCTTCTTCATTAAGAACAGGAAGAACGTCATTCTGTTGGATATAAGCAGCCAATGCTACGAAAGACGAAGCCCCATTATCTACAATAACATGACTTCCAGCCGGAGCAGATACTAAACCTTCAAAAAGTGCATCAAATTTGCGAGGGTCTATATCTCCACCCTTTAATATCTCGATTCGTGTCACATTAAATTCTCTGTATCCGGCAAGAGTGCTATTTACAGGATCAGTGTCAAAAGCCTGTACTTCTTTCCCCTCTTGCAGCAAGGCTTGATATAAAAGGCTTGCGATCATTGATTTACCAACGCCGCCTTTACCTTGCAAAATAAAATGAATCGTTGCCATTGTTCACCTTCTCCCTTATATAAAGTCTTTATATGAATCAAACTGTATCGCCTCTATTGATTCATTCTTCTTTTCTTTGATTTTTGGAGTAATAGAATTTATTTTAGCCTTTTCTTGTTGGATTTCCTGCTCCTGTTTTTTGTCTTGTGTCTTTGCTGACTGTTCTTTATTTGTTGTTTTATTTGAATATTCTTCTGCTTTTTTTATTCTTATCTGTATATACCTTGCAAATGATGTATAAGACATTGAGATTTTTTTTGAACTTACAAAATCATCATATATATTTCTTACTGTATATCCTTGTTCAAGCAATTCAACAATTTCAGAATGACAAGCAATAAATTGAACCCGTGCTAAACCTCGCTTGATACTCATTTCATATACCTTGGTATAAATCTTTATATTAAATCTTCAACATTTTTACTGAATAGGAATTTAGAAAAATTGTCCTCTTGCTTCAGTTTCAGAAGAAAATAGCCTTTCAAGTTCCTGTTTAGCTTCAGGAGGTAGTTTATATTTTGCACAAAAATCAGAAAGAACATCTGCACGAGGTAGCAAATGCGGTTCACTGTTTTCATCAATCCAACAATGCCGCATTGCTTCACGTCCACCATAATTTGCAACAAAGTCACAAAGTTCTTTTTCAGCTAAAGAAATTTGTAAAATTTCCATGTTGCAAAGATTTTTTAGAGTTTCCTTCAATGCTTCTTCTTCTGTGCTTGCCATTCCCCAAATCATAAAATTATGGACATTGCTTTGCAGATGCTTGTCATAGAGTTCATTTTCAGAAATCATGCCTTCAGAGGCATTTTTCAGATTCAGCATGACAATGTATTGCCTTCCATTCATGGCATTAGGCATAACATCCCCCAATTTCCCAATTTTTCAGAAATTCATACACGCCCAGCCCAGAACCAGAAGGCACATCGGCAATTTTTGGAGCATTGCCCTTGCGGTGCAGGGCGCACCAAAGCCCCCACGCCGGGCCGCGCATCTTGGAAGCATCGGAGAAGTGAGAAAGGAATTTTTCAAATTCGGGCCGCAAGTGGGCAGTTTCAGCTTCATACTTGGCTTGCCGCGCCTGTTCCTGCTGATCAAGGTTAGCCAGGGCTTGCCGTGCCTGTTCTTCTTTTGCCTTTTCGTTTGGAGTTAAAGCCCCGGACGCGCCAGCGTCCGAAATTTCATCAAGCCAGCGTTGCCCCTTTAGCCAGTTGCAGAGTTGCGGGATAAAGCGGCCATGTTCCCTGTTCCAGCTTGCCGAAACCTTGAATTTTTCGAGAGCCGCCAGCAAAACAGCCAAGCCCGGAAGCTGGCCTTGCCGCCATAGCCTATGCCATGCCGACCGAGCCAATTCCTTGGCTTCCTGTTTGGGATAAGCAGACCAAAAATTTTCAAAAACTGAGTTTGCAGAAAGAAAATCCCCCCCACCCCTCTTTCTGTGTTCATGGGAGGAGGCTGCCCTTGCTGGCCTTGCGGGGGGTAAGGGGGGAGTATTGATTTTATTATTTTTTACGTTCTTTTCTGTAGCCAAATTTTGGCCGAATCGGCCATATTTTGGCCGATCAGGGCGCAAAGCATTGACAGGCGCGGAATTTCCGAGATTAGCAGGGCGCAGCAGGTAATACCGCGAAGAATGGTAGGAGCGGCGTTCAATGACAATCAGCTTGTTTGCCTGTAGCTCATTCAGCCAGTTTTTCACACTGGACACGCTAGCAGCCAAAGCCTTGCTGATGGAATCATGCGAAGGCCAGCAATGATCCTTGTCTCTGGCATGATCGCAGAGGAGCGAATAAACCAATTTTGCACCCATAGAAATTCCCAAACTTAATACAAAACGCGGCATGATCGGGCCGCAAATGTTACCTTGCGGGCTGTAAGTTTCCATTGAACAACTCCCAACCCTTGAAAAAAGCGTAAAAAAGAGCTGCGGAGCTTGACGCCGCTAAGCCTTTCGGCTATAGTGAATCCACAAAGTTTCTGTGGATCACTCCCGCAGATGGGCTTTTCGAGCTGCAACTCGAAAAGCCTTTTTTTCAAGGTTTTCTAATTTTTCCCCAAGTTACCCCTTGAGCAAGTTTTGAGCGGCTGGCTCATCAGGCCGTGGACGCCGAGACCACAGCGAAGCAGGGACAGGCCGCAAAATGCGCCTGTCCCGCTTTTCGCCTTTGAATTTGAAAAAACGGAAAAAACAGAAAAAAGCCCTTTGTTCACGCGCAAGGCATGAGCAAAGGGCTTTTTCGGATAGGAGGCAAAAGAATCAATCAGAGAAGGGAAATCTTTTGAGCAAACGGAAATAGCCCACGCACAAGCTGTTTTTACAGCTTGTGCAGTGGGATATTTCGATCTCCCGTTATGTGAGGAGAAAATCTGCTGGCGGAGCGGAAGGGACTCGAACCCTCGGCCTCCGGCGTGACAGGCCGGCGTTATAACCGTCTTAACTACCGCTCCGTTGGTGGGCAGTACAGGACTTGAACCTGTGGCCCCCGCCGTGTGAAGGCGGTGCTCTACCAGCTGAGCTAACTGCCCTCATGCAGAGAGATAACTATGCCAAAACTGGGGTAGCGTCAAGCATTTTTTTGCACCCAAAGCATATTTTTTCCACTAGCCACATAATATGTTGATTTAACAGACAAAAATAGCGAAATCTCTGACAAGGCCAGTATGCGTGTCCGGCGTAAAAGAGCAGGCCGGGATGACAACTTCCTGCTCTCCGTTCTGGCTGCTGATCCTGTCCAATGATTTCATGCGTCTGCCCTCTATCGCCGCACAGATGGATTGACAGGCTTTCTCGTTGCGGGTAAGTCTTAGTGCAAGCCGGATGGCGACAGCACTGCCAACCCCGTCAGGTTCGAAAGAAAGCAGCGGCAACAGATGCTGTCGGGTGTCCGGCCCACAAAAAACGCAGTATCTACTGCGTTTTTTGCGTTCTGGCGGGGCAACTTCGATATACAGGATTTTTCTTTGGGCTTTGCCGCACGGATGGCGGTATCTGTGAGCTTGAACGGCATGGGTAACTACAAGAAGGGGCAGGCCATATCTGGCCTGTCCCCATTGCTGCTCCCAAATTTTGCGGATGCCAATGGATCCCAGCGGACGTCAGAGGACACTAAAAAACGAAAAAGTCCGCTCTGCTCTAGGCTTTGCGGACTTTTTCGGACTTCAGCGGATTATTGTATGGCGGAGGGGGTGGGATTCGAACCCACGTACCGGCTCATCACCGGTAACTCGATTTCGAGTCGAGCGCGTTACGGCCGCTTCGCTACCCCTCCGCAGGGTCGTGCCGGGTCTGCAATCCCGACAGGGAAAGCTGTATATCCTGTTTTGTCCTGAAAGGCAATCAGCGGCGGTTCAAAGTTTCCATCACGGCCAGTGCATCGGCCTGACGTGAATCACCCTGCAGGGCACGGGTGGCAAATTCCTCTGCCAGTTCGCGCTTGTGCCAGAGCAGATAGAGCTTGGCCATCTTGCCAAAGGTGGAGGGATGCCCGCCAAAGGTGCGTAAAACCGCCTTGTACACTTTTTCGGCTTTTTCATACTCGTGCAGGGCCAGCCAGGAGTTGACCGCCCCGATGTAGCCAGCACCGTCACGCGGTTGGGCCTGGATGGCAGCCTCGTACATTTCGGCAGCTTCCACATGCTGCCCCACGGCCACAAAAATCTGACCCAGTTGGACACAAATACCTTTCTCGTCTTTGAACTCCTCGGCCACGCGCTTCAGGAAGGCCCGCCCCTTGGCGATCTGCCCGGTCTGCAAAAGCTGTACACCCGTCTGGATCAGGGTCTTCTTGCGTTCCACACGAGCCTCAACCTTGCGCTTGACGGCATTTTCGGCCTCATCGCGCAGGATCTTTGCCAGCCCATCCAGCACAGTGGCCAAGGCAGCCTCCTTGCCAAGCTGGTAGGGCAGTTTGCGTGGTTTGCCGGTTTGCTGCGGGTCAAGCAGGGGCTGCATGGCCTGATGCCGGACAAGAGCCTTGAGGAAGTCGGTTATCTGGATATCCATCTCTGCCCTGGCTGCGCGCATCAGCTTGACGCCGGCAAACTGGCGCAAGGCAGTGCTCATGGCCTGCATGGCCCGTGGCACTTCATTGCGGCGCAGATAGCCGTTGGCGCGTGCGATGTTTTCGCGCATTTCCTTGGGGGCAACATTAAGCATGATGGATGTCATTCCTCCAGTATGTCCGTATCTCCTCGTCTTGCGCAGACAGCATGTCCAGCACGGCGTCCGGCGTCAGGTAACGGATGTCCCGCCCGGCCAGCCAGGCCCGGCGGATGCGCGATGCGCTCACATCCAGCCAGGGCAGGGGCAGAAAATGACATATGCCACCGTCCGGCAGACGTACGGCCTGTGCCGTGGGTATCAGGCTGCTGCACGGATGGCAACCCGGCCAGAGGGTGCTGCTTGTGGCCAGAAAGGCATCAAGCCCATCACCACCACGCGGCACGACCACCAACTGGCAGAGTCGGGGCAGCTCCAGCCCACGCCGCCACGTGGGCAGCAGAGCATAGTCCTGACTGCCCAGCAAAAAATAGAGCTGATGCCCCGTCAAGGTTTTCTTGTAACATACAAGGGTATCACATGTATAGGAAGGACCGTGTCGTTCCCCTTCCAGTCTGTTGCAGTGCAGCTGCGGCAGTGGAGCTATGGCTGCCTCCAGCATGGCCACGCGCAGGGAGAAGGGCAAAAGGCCGCTGTTGTCCTTGTGCGGTGGGCAGGCGCAGGGCACAAGATCCACCCTGTCCACCAATGGCCCAAGGATCTCGCGTGCCTCTACTGCCAAACGCACATGCCCCACATGCGGGGGGTTGAAGCTGCCGCCAAAGACCAGTCTGCCTGGCCCAGGCGTGTCCGGCCCTGTCATCTATTCCCGTACCTGCCCCTGCCCCATGACAACGAACTTGGTAGTGGTGAGTTCTTCCACGCCCATAGGGCCGTAGGCGTGCAATTTGGAGGTGGATATGCCGATTTCCGCACCCAAGCCCAGTTGCCCGCCGTCATTAAAGCGGCTGGAGGCATTGACCGCCACCATGGAGGCGTCAGCCTCGCGTAGAAAGCGCATGGCATTTTCGTGCGAGCGGGTGCAGATGATCTCGCTGTGATTGGAACCGTAACGGGCAATATGATCCAGGGCGGCATCCAGATCCTCCACCACACAGACGGCCAGTATCAGGGCATGAAATTCACAGCCAAGGTCGCCGTCCTGCTGCGCGATACCCTTCCCCTGCAGCAGGGGCAGCGAACGCGGGCAGGCACGCAGCTCCACCCCGGTCAACCGGTCGGCCAGCATGGGCAGGAAACGCGCTGCCACATCCTGATGGACAAGCAGACATTCCAGCGCGTTGCAGACGCCCGGCCGCTGGGTCTTGCCGTTTTCTACAATGGCAAGGGCCTCTTCCAAATCGGCACTTGCGTCCACAAAGGCATGGCATACGCCCTTGTAGTGCTTGAGCACCGGCATGGTGGCAGCTTCGGTAACGGCCCGCACCAGTCCTTCCCCCCCACGGGGGATCATAACATCCACAAGATCATCCAGCTTGCACAGGGCCGTGACGGCGGCATGGTCGGTGATGGCTACCATCTGGGCAGCCCTGGCGGGCAGACCTGCTTCGGTCAGGGCCTCCTGCAACAGGGCCGCCAGAGCCAGATTGGAATGTCGCGCCTCGCTGCCGCCGCGCAGGATCACCGCATTGCCAGCCTTGATACAGAGGATGGCCGCGTCAATGGTCACATTGGGACGGGCCTCGTAAATCATGGCAATGACCCCCAGCGGCACACGCATCCGCCCCACCAGCAGGCCATTGGGACGCTGCCATTGCCGTTCTGTGGCCCCCACCGGGTCTGGCAGCTCTGCCACGTGCAGACAGGCGGCGCGCATTTCTGCCATGATGGCCGGGGTCAGGCGCAGACGGTCAAGACGTGGGGCGTCCAGACCGGCGGTCTGCGCGGCAGCAAGGTCACGGGCATTGGCGG
The DNA here is from genome assembly GCA_017415765.1 of Desulfovibrio sp. GTDB lineage: Bacteria > Desulfobacterota > Desulfovibrionia > Desulfovibrionales > Desulfovibrionaceae > Desulfovibrio. The sequence continues at coordinate 17,622 of JAFQED010000067.1, forward strand.
CCAGGATCTCGGCCTCGCGTCCGGCCAGCAGATCGGCCAGATGCCGCAGGGCGCGGCTTTTGGCCGCCGGGGCGGCCCGGCTCATTTCCCGTGCGGCCTGTCGGGCCTGTTGGGCCAGCTCCAGAACATGTGCGGCGGGAGTTTGTGTACAGCAGGACATGATGGCTCCTTTGCCGGGCAGCAGGGCTGCGGGCTGCCTGGTGGTCAACCGGGGCAGCGTCATCCGGCGAAGCGCGCCTGTTTACTTTGCCGGATGGATGGCGTATATTCCAAAGATTGCAATATCGGGGTCAGATGCGGGCAAAAGCCCACTCCCCCCAAGGAGTTTTTGATACATGAATCCACAAAAGAATCAAGGTGAGGCTGGCGCACCCCTGCTGCGAGACCTTCAGGCAGAGGTCAGCGCAGAAAGCGCGCCCCTCATGCAGTTTATGTTGCGCCATGCTGGCAGCATTGCAGGGGCAGTGGTGCTCTTTTTGCTGGTGCTTGCCGGAACCGGCCTTTGGAGCTGGTATGACGGCAAGCGGAACGCCGAAGCCCAGGCCGAACTGGCCCGCATCGAACTGGGCATGCAGGGCAAGGAGCGCGTAACCGCCCTGGCTGGGCTGGCCAATACCGCTCCTGCCAGTATGCGTGTGCCGGTGCTGCTGGCGTGGGCCAAGGCAGCCCTTGCCGATGGGGATCATGCCACTGCCGCAACAGCCTATGCCACTGCCGCTGCCGAGGATGCCGATGGCCCGCTGGGCCTCGCCGCTGCGCTGGGACAGGCCGGCAGTCTGCTCAAGGGCGGCAAGGCTGCGGAAGCTCTTGCCCTTTTGCAGGGCATAGAGAAGGCCCGCCCCGCCAACAGTGATACACTGGAACTGCGCCAGTTGCTGGCCGAAGCCGCTGTGGCCGCTGACCGCAAGGATGTGGCCGCTGCCACCTACCGGGCCCTGGCCTCTGCCAGTCAGGGGCTGGAAAAAGACTATTTTGCTGCGCGGGCCGAAGCCCTTGTCCCGGCTACGTCGGCCAGTCCGACCAGCCCGGCCAGTCCGGCTGAATAGTCTGCAATGCCTTTGAAAAGGCTAGCAGACAGCGGCTAACGCGCAAGCCAGTGTCCGTGCGGTGCTGGCAGTACAGAACAATTCAGGGGGAACACGCATGAGCAGTGAACTGTTGTTGCGCGGCAAGGGGGGGGAACGCCATCTCCTGCTGGGCAACGAGGCCATCGTGCGCGGCGCGCTGGAGGCCGGAGTACAGACTGTGGCCTGTTATCCGGGTACACCGTCCTCGGAAGTCCCGGACACCTTTGCCCGTCTGGAGGGGCAGGGGCGTTTTCGACTGGAGTACTCGGTCAACGAAAAAGTTGCCATGGAAGTGGCCGCAGGCAGTGCCCTGGCCGGGGCCATGAGCCTTGTTACCATGAAACATGTGGGGCTGAACGTGGCGGCCGACCCACTGCTTACAGCGGCGTATACCGGCTTGCCCGGTGGTCTGGTGGTGCTCACTGCTGATGACCCCGGCTGCCATTCCAGCCAGAACGAGCAGGACAACCGGCACTACGCCCGTCTGGCCTCCCTGCCCTGTTTTGAGCCGGCCTCGGCCGAGGAGGCCAGGGCCATGACCCGCGCCGCCTTCAGCCTGGCCCGTGAACTGCAACAGCCCGTACTGCTGCGTACTACCACTCGCGTCAGCCATATGCGCGGCCCGGTACAGTTTGACGACCTGCCCGCCGCGCCAGCCTCCGTACCCATCCAGCGTGAGCCGGGACGTTTTGTGCCTGTGCCCGCCGTGGCCCGCCGCCGCCATCTGGCCCTGGCGTCCTTGATGGAAGAGGCCCGCCAGCGGGCGGAAGCCAGTCCCTTCAATCTGGAACGCTCCCCGGCGGGATCCACGCCTCTTGGCGTCATTGCCAGCGGTGTGGCCCGCACCTATCTGGCAGACGCCCTGTACAGCGGTCAGTGGGAAGATAGCGTCCGTGTGCTGGAGCTGGGCATGACATGGCCCTTGCCAGCCGACAAGATCCGGGCCTTCCTGTCCCGGTGTCAGCGTGTACTGGTGCTGGAAGAAGGTGAGCCGCTGCTGGAAGAGGGTATACGCGCCCTTGCCCAGCGTTTTGGGCTGGCTGTGGACATTGAAGGCAAGGACGACATCACCACCATACAGGGTGAATACTCTGTCCCGCTGGTGCTGCGGCGTCTGGCCCGCTGGCTGGATCGTCCCTGCCCGGCCCTGCCAGCCCGACCGGCCGAACCAAACCTGCCGGTACGGCCTCCCAATCTCTGCGCTGGCTGCTCGCACCGTGCTGTCTATTACGCCGTGCGCAAGGTCTTTGGCGACGATGCCTTCTATTCCAGCGACATCGGTTGTTACACCCTTGGCTTGTTGCCTCCCCTGAAGATGGCAGATTTTTTGGTCTGCATGGGCTCTTCGGTTTCGGCGGGCAGCGGTTTTGCCCGCGCTGCGGGCAAGCCGGTAGTGGCCTTTATCGGAGATTCCACCTTTTTCCATTCCGGCCTGACAGGCATTGCCAATGCGGTCTTCAACCAGCATGACCTGCTGGTGGTCGTACTGGACAACGGGACTACAGCCATGACAGGGCATCAGCCAAATCCCGGCATGGTGCAGGACGTGCTTGGCCAGACCTGCAACCATCTGGATATCGAATCAGCCGTACGCGGGCTGGGCGTGCAGGAGTGCGTCAAGGTCAGGGCCTACAATCTCAAGGCAGTTCTCGGTGCGCTGGGATCCATGAAGGACAAGAGGGGCGTCCGCGTCATCATTGCCGAGGAACCCTGCGTGCTGTATGCCCGTCGCCGTCTGAAAAAAGCCCGGCCACAGGTGGCAGAAGTGGTAGAGCAGGGGCCGGAAGCCCAACGCTGCCTGGAAGAAGTGGCTTGTCCGGCCTTCTGCCGCACGGATGGCACGATCTCTGTGGATGAAACCCTCTGTACCGGCTGTATGCTCTGCCTTCAGGCAGCCCCTACAGCATTCAAGGCCAAAAAGCGTTGACGGCGGCATCATGAATACACAGACACAACGACTGCGGATATATTTTACTGGTGTAGGTGGACAGGGAACCCTTACGGCTACGAGCCTTCTGGCTGCGGCTGCCCTGGAAGCCGGTGTGGAGGCCGTGGCCGGCGAGGTACACGGTATGGCCCAACGCGGCGGGGTAGTGGAGTCTGTCCTGCTGCTGGGGGGCTGGCGTGCCCCTCGGCTGGATGCGGGCGAAGCCGATATCCTGCTGGGCTTCGAACCCCTGGAAACCCTGCGTGGCTTACCCTATTTGCGGCCGGGCGGGGCTGTCTTTTCCAGTTCTGATGCCTTGCCGCCGCTCAGCGTCTCACTGGGACAGGCCAGCTATCCGTCCCTGGCAGAGATAGAAGCCAAAGCCCGTGAGGCGGCGGCTGTCTGTCGCTTCCTGCCCTGTCGGGAGTTGGGCGTACAGGCCGGGGCTGTCCAGAGTGGCAATACGGTGCTGCTGGGTGCGCTGTGCGCATCAGGGCTGCTGCCCTTTGGGGCTGAGGCCCTGCGTGCCGCCATCCGAAACTATCTCCCCGGCAAGTTGCAGACGGTCAATCTGAAGGCTTTGGAGCTTGGCCTGGCCTGAGTAGCGTGTACAAGAGCTTGCACTGATAGCGAAACAACAAAGAGAAAACCACTGGTCAGACCAGTGGTTTTTTCGCGTTGATGATCCGGCTGACGGTCAGGTGAAGTATTTTTTGATTGAAACACAGAGTGTTTCAACCAGCAAATGCTCTAGCGGTTCAGTTTTTCGGCAATGACTTCTCGGACGATCCTGTTCAGGCCCGGCAGATCCGGTTTGGAAACCTGCCTGTCTGCCCCTACGCGGACACCCTTGTCATGCAGGGCCTCGGTGATGAGAGAGGAGAACAGGATAACCGGCAGATCGCGGCAGTGACTGTCCTCGCGGATGCGGGCCGTTAGGGCATGGCCGTCCATCTCCGGCATTTCGATGTCCGAAATGACAAGCTGCACCATATCGGTAAGCTGCTTGCCCTGGGCCTGAGCCTGATCCTTGGTGGCCTGCAAAAAATCCCACGCCTCGCGCCCGCTGCCCACTGCCGTGACCTGAAAACCGGCCTTTTCCAGAGAGGACTGGATGATGTGACGCAGCGAAGTGGAATCGTCTGCCACCAGCAGGTGGAACTGGCTGGCCCCCTCTACCGGGCTGGTGTCCACCTCTACCTGCGACATATCCAGATTGCTGTCCATACTGGCAAGGATCTTTTCCATATCAAGGATGAAGAGCACACGGTCTTGGATGCGCAAGACACCGGTAATGCTGTCGTGCGAATAGTTGCGCACATACTGGTTGGGCGGTTCGATACGATCCCAGGTCATGCGGTGGATGCTGGTGACAGAAGACACCAGGAAGGCCGCCTGTACACCACTGAATTCGGTGATGATGACCTTGTTGTTCTCGTTTTCCACCATTTCCTTGCCGAGCCAGACTGCAAGGTTCAGGATGGGCAGAACGCTCCCGCGCAGGTTGAACGTCCCCAGTACAGAAACGTCATGCTGGCTGGGTACGCTCGTCACAGGGGGCAGACGGATGATTTCAAGCACCTTGGCCACGTTGATGCCATAGCTGCCACTGTAAATGCTGCCGTCGGGCTGTTTTTCGTCGATGCTGAATTCGATGATCTCAAGCTCGTTGTTGCTGGCGTTCAGCAGACTGTTCTGGCTCATGGCATACCTCGCGGCTGGTTACGTCACTGGAACTTATCGGCCAGGAAGGGAATTGGCTTAGGCGTTTTTCCCCCTGTTGGCCGATTTTCCCTTTGGGGAGACGGTTTTTCTGCTGCCAGATCTCCCCTCTCTGCCCCCTTCCCCTGTTTTGGGTGGCTCACGCCGGGCGCAGAAGGGCAGCATTTCACAGGCATCGCAACGCGGGCCACGGGCATGGCAGACATCGCGCCCAAACCAGACCATGCGGTGGTTGACGTCCCCCCATTCCTCCTGGGGGAAAAGAGCCATCAAGTCCCGCTCCACAGCCACGGGGTCAGTCTGACGGGTCAGGCCAAGGCGATGGCTGATGCGCTTGACGTGCGTATCCACTGCAAGGCCCACATTGATGCCAAAAGCCCCGAACAAAACCACATTGGCTGTTTTGCGGGCCACGCCCGGCAGGGTGATCAGCTCTTCCAGTGTTTGTGGCACCACATTGCCAAAGACGTCCCGCACCCGGCGGGCCGCGCCCAGCAGGTTTTTGGCCTTGCTGTGGTAGAAGCCGGCAGAGTGGATGACGTCTTCCAGTTCTTCCTGCGAGGCTTCGGCCAGTTCTGCCGGGCCGGGCCAGCGGCGGAACAGCTCTGGCGTGATGGTATTGACCCGTGCATCCGTGCACTGGGCGGCCAGCACTGTGGCCACCAGCAGCTCCCACGCATTGTGAGCCATCAGATGGGTGGCTGGCTGGGGATAACGGGCCTTGAGAGCGGCGAGGGTTTTTTCTGCCCGCTGGGCAGGGCTGAGTTTTTCCTTCATGTTTCCTCTATGCCACAGGCGGGGTTGGCCCGCAAGGCTGGCAGGGGCTTTGATTTTTGGGCAAGTGCGTGTACCCTGACGGAATAAGGAGAACACATATGGCCCTGCTGGTCTATGTTACTGTGCCTGATGAGGCCGAGGCCCGGCACATTGCCCGTACTCTGGTAGAAGCCCAGCTTGCCGCCGGTGTCAACATCCTGCACGGCGCAAACTCCATCTACCGCTGGCAGGGGCGCGTCTGCGAGGGCACAGAGCATATCCTGCTGGCCCAGGTCAGCCGGGCGGCCTTTGCCACGGTACGGGAGACCATTCTGGCCCTGCACAGCCACCAGACTCCCTGTATCATAGCTCTGCCCATCGACGGTGGCCATTGCCCCTTTTTGCACTGGATAGAAGAAAACAGCCGCCCCTCGGCCTGAGCAGCGGCACAACGCGAGGTAGTCATGTCCATCTATATTTCCGGCTCTCTGGCCTTTGACCGCATCATGACCTTTCCCGGCAATTTTCAGGATCACATCCTCACCGACAAGCTGCACATGATCAACGTCAGCTTCATGGTAGAACGCATGGACGAGCGGCGCGGGGGCTGCGCGGGCAATATCGCCTGGTCGCTGGCCCTGCTGGGCGAAAAGCCCGTCATCGTCTCTGCTGCCGGACGGGATTTTGATTCCTATGCCGCCGCGCTGGAAGGCATGGGGCTGCCGCTGGAGGGGATCCGGCGTGACAGTGAGCTGTTTACCGCCCTCTGCTACATCACCACAGACCTGAACAGCAACCAGATCACCGGTTTTTATCCCGGCGCGATGGGCCTGCCAGCCAGCTATGACTTCCCCACGCTGGATACAGAGAGGGACATCGCCATCGTCTCTCCCGGCAATATAGAAGATATGCGCCGCCTGCCAGCCTTTTTCAAGGAGCGGGGCATCCCCTATATCTACGATCCGGGCCAGCAGTTACCCGTGCTTTCCGGGCAGGATCTGCTGGCAGCCGTAGAAGGCTCCCTGGCCTGTATCACCAATGACTATGAACTGAACATGATTTGCAAGACCACCGGCAAGAGTGAGGATGAGCTGTTAGGTCGTACCCTCTGGCTGGTGACTACCCTTGGCGGGGAAGGGGCCTTGGTGCGTGGGGCCGATGGCAGTGAAACGCGCATCCCCCCGGTGCCGGTAAGTCAGGTAGTCGACCCCACTGGCGCGGGGGATGCCCACCGCGCCGGTATGCTCAAGGGGCTGATGCACGGCCTGCCCATGCCGGAGGCTGCCAAACTCGGCTCGGTCAGCGCGGCCTTTGCCATCGAAAAAATGGGGACACAGGAACACAGCTACACCCCGGCAGAATTTCGGGCACGCTACGAAGCCAGTTTTGGCCCCATGCCCGCACCGATACTGGGATAAAGCTGTAGAACAATCCAAAAGGAGGACACAATGGGCAAGTTTGTCATCAAAAATGTGGCCAGCGGCATCAAGTTTGACCTCAAGGCCAATAACCATGAGGTCATTGCCACGTCAGAGGTCTACAACAGCAAGGCCGCGTGCAAGAACGGCATTGAAAGTGTGCGGAAAAACGCCCCCATCGCCGGACTGGATGACCAGACCGATGCCGACACCACCAAGGTCACCCATCCTCGTTTTGAGCTGTATGCAGACAAGGCCGGAGAGTTTCGCTTCAGGCTTACGGCCAGAAATGGCGAGGTCATCGCGGTCTCCGAAGGCTATACGACCAAGGCCGCCTGCAAGAACGGTATCGAGAGTGTGCGGAAAAATGCCCCTGACGCCGAGGTGACAGAACAGAGCTAACCTCCCTGTCCTTCCGGGGCAAGGCGTGTCTCCAGGCTGTGGTCAACAGGGACTTCCCGCGAGGCCCAAATCTTGTCCATGCGCACCGTCCCGGCCGGGGCGTTGCGCATGGGCTTGACATGGCGCACCTCGCAATAGATGACGCGGGCACTGGCGGCATCCTGCTGCCAGCTTTTACAGGCTGCCAGCCCGCCGGCCTGATCCAGGGTGCGCTCTGGTACGTCCTGACCGGCGTGGGTTCGCCGGATGACCACATGCGCGCCCGGCCCGTTGTCCACATGCAGCCAGATGTCGTGCTGTGCCGCCAGCCGACGCACGGCCTGATTGCCCTTGGCATCACGCCCGCGCAGCAGGGCAAAACCGTCGTCACTGATAAAGAGCTGCACATTTTTGGGCAAGCCTCCCCCCGCAAGGGCGGACTGACGCCCGCGCCCCGAACCTGCATGACCGCTCGCCCCTGCGGGCAGAGCAGCCCCGCCCGCAGGGACAAGCCCGGCCAGTATGCCCTCCTGCTGCTGGCGCAGGGCTGCCAGCTCCTCCGTCAGTTCAGCCCGCCGCCGGGCCAGATGTTCCTGCCCGCGCTGACCGCGCCGGGCCGTATGGAAACAGCGTTCCATATTCTGACGCAGAGTGAGGCGCGCATCCAGATGGATCTCCCGCGCCGGGCCGTGCGCCCCTGCCTCTACGCTTACCGACGACGCACGCATATCCGCAGGCCAACGCCAGAGATTTTCCTGCAGAGCCAGCGCATCGGCCTGTCTGGCACGCATGGCCGCCAGTCGCGCAGCCTCATCGTCCAGGGAAGCAAGCAGGCGTTGCAGCTTGCCCATGCGGCGGGTAAGTGGCTGTGCAGCCGTATGCCGCTGCATTCCGGCCAGATGGGCCAGTACAAGCTGTTGGCCCGCACGTTCCAGTAGAGCCAGCACGTCAGGCCCGCCATGTTCACCACGCCCGTCCAGCAGGGGTGCGGGCAGGGGCCATGCACTGACCCCACAGATATTGTCCGGCTCCTGCGGCAGGTGCTGGCAAAAAATGTCTCCTCCGTCCAGACGCAGGTCTTCCAGCAGAGCCAACTGTTCCGGCTCTTCCATATGGAGCAGGCTGCGGCGCAAGGCCGGGGTCAGCACCGGCCATTCCCGCCACTGGTACAGGGCAGCGGCCAACTGCCCGGCTTGTGGCCAGTGTGGGTTTTCCGGCTCCGGCCCCTGCTCTGGCCCGGCAAAAACCAGGCTTGGCCCCTCGCGCAGATCCAGCAACAACCAGCAAAGCTGCGTTTCTCCCTGTGTGTCCCCTTCCTGCGGCACACTGCCCATGAGCAGCCACAGCTTGCGCTGCCAGGGCTGTGCCACCACTGCCGCCACCCGGCGGCCCGCAGCGTATTTGCGCCAGCGCATGACCGTAGCCGAGGGGGCCTGCCCGGCTGTGATGCGGGCAGTGCTGACAAAACAAAAGGCGTCCTTGCGTCCGTGCCGCAGGCACAATTGCCACTTGCGGCCAGCCCCCCAAAAGGCAAAGACGCACAGGCCCGGCGCGGGTTCCTGTATTTTTTCCAGCCGTGCCCCTTCCAGCATGGGGGCAAGGGCATCACAAAAGCGGCGAAAAAGATGGGCATCCATGGCTGTCCCCTGACTGCTCCCGTATCGTGCGCTTCATCCACAAAGGTTGCACCTGCCCAAGGGCCGGGAGAACTTGCCACAGTCTATGTAACATCGGGTGAGGAATCCAATCCTTTTTGCCCTGCCGGCAGGGCAATCGCATGAAATCAAAGGGCAGGAGTAGCAGCCAGAACGGAGAGCAGGAAGTTGTCATCCCAGCCTGCTCTTTTACGCCGGACACGCATGTTTGCCTTTCCAGCAACTCCCTTGAGCTTTCAGCCTCCCATCTGTTTTGGATCCACCCCAAAAATCGGTTTTCGTAATGTCAATGGGTTTGCTTGCGGTGTGCCTTTTCCCCCTTGGCGTGTCTTAGTGCATTTTTTGATTGAAACACTCTGTGTTTCAATCGTCACGCTGCCTACGCTTC
>JAFQED010000068.1 GCA_017415765.1 Desulfovibrio sp.
ATTTCGGTAAAGAGGTTCAGTTGATTATTGCTGGCCGCGCCGTCCGTACCAAGCCCCACGGGCAGACCGCGTTCCAGCATGGCAGGGACAGGGGCCACGCCTGATGCCAGTTTCATATTGGAAGAGGGGTTGTGCGCCACCACCGCGCGGACAGAAGCCAGCATATCCAATTCCGCAGGCTCAAGATCAACGGCATGGGCCACAGTGCAGGGCAGCTCCAGCAGACCAAGGGACTGGCAGTGGGCCAGGGGACGCTTGCCATTTTTTTCAAGACAGGTGCGGGTTTCCCCTGCGGTTTCGGCAAGGTGGATGTGCAGCGGCAGCCCCAGTTCCCCAGCCAGATCCCGACAGGCTTCGAGGGTCGCTGGCGAGGTGGTGTAGACGCTGTGCGGGTTGACGGCTACCCGGAGGCGTTCCTCGCCACGGCAGCGTTCCGCCAGTTCACGGGTAGCGGCCAGGGCTTGCATGGGGTCGCTACAGGCTGCCGAAGGGAAGTCAAAGACCGCCTCGCCGCCCACACAGCGTAAACCAGCCTGGCGGGCGGCTTCAAAAACGGCGTCTTCAAAGATATACATATCCATACAGGCGGTAGTGCCTGTCCGCAGCATTTCGGCATATCCCAGCAGGCTGCCAAGCCGGACGATTTCTGGCGTGAGTTTGGCCTCCACCGGAAAGATGCGCCGGGTAAGCCAGTCCATCAGGGGCATATCGTCTGCCAGACCGCGCAAAAAGGTCATGGCCGCGTGGGTATGGGCGTTGATAAGCCCTGGCAGGACAAGACAGTCGGAGAGGTCAAGAGTCTGCGCTCCCTGCCAGTGGTGTTCCATCTCCTGCCGTGGCCCGAGGGCAGCGATGCGCCCATCCTTGATGGCAAGTGAGGTGTGTTGGTGGACATGGCGTTGGTCATCCTGTGTGACAAGAAGACCGGCGTGGAGCAGGGTTTGGCACTGTTGCATGTGGATCCCCCGTGGTGCGATACGAGTACGCGCAAAGGCCAAAGGCTTGCAAATTGCGCGTTCAGTGACTATACTCATGCGCTGCCATTTTGTCGAATGGGTCTGGTGGCAGCGGCAGTCTGCGCATGTTTGCGCACCGGTCTGACCTGAAACCTGATCATCCACCCGCATTGGAGGTGCGTTTTGTTCCATTCCATAGCCTATGCCATGGGTACCCCCCAGGGTGCTGCTGCCCCCGGCAGCACCATGGACATGATGATGCAGTTCCTGCCGCTCATCCTGATGTTTGTTATTTTCTGGTTCCTGCTCATCCGTCCGCAGCAGAAGCGCGCCAAGGCCCATCGCGAGATGCTGGCCGCTCTCAAGCGCGGTGACCGTGTGGTGACCGCCAGCGGTCTGATTGGCCGTATCCTTGAAATTGATGACGAGCAGGTGCTGATCGAATGTGGTGAAAGCAAGCTGCGTATGACCCGTGGTGCCGTGGGTGCTCTGTTGTCTGACAAGGCCGACAAAAGCGACGAAAAGAAGTAGCCCCGGCTTTTCCCTCAATAACTGTTTTGTTGTCCGCGTCGCTTCGGTCGTTGGCCGGGGCGGCGCGACCTAACGTCCGATATTCTTGGTTTGTCGGGCAGGTCTTTTCTTGTGGAAGGTGAATCATGGGTCTGCGTTGGCGTCTGGCCATTGCTGCGGTGGTTTTTCTGGCAAGTCTCATCTATGCGCTGCCCAGCGTACCCGGTATCGGGTCGGCGTTGGAACGGGTGCTGCCCGCCAACAGGATAAATCTTGGCCTTGACCTCAAGGGCGGTATCCACCTGACATTGGGTGTGGATGTGGCCAAGGCCGTGACCAATGCACTGGCATTGACTGGTCAGGATCTGCGCCGTCTGGCCCAGGATGAAAAGATCGTTGTGTTGCGTCCCCGCGTGGTGGGCGGCAGCACCCTTGAGTTCCTCCTGCCGCGTGCAGACAGCGAGACCAAACTCAGGGAATTGCTTGCACGGCACTTTCCGCAACTGGAAGTGGGCGAGCCTTTGCAAACAGAATCTGGTCTGCGCTGGACTGCCCATTTTTCTGCTGTCGAAGTCCAGCGGTTGGAAGACATGGCACTGGATCAGGCCCTGCGGACCATCCGTAACCGTATCGACCAGTTTGGTGTGGCCGAGCCTGACATCCGCAAGCAGGCGGGCAATCGTATCCAGATCCAGCTTCCGGGTATTTCCGACCCAAGCCGTGCCGTGGAGCTGATTGGCCGTACCGCCCATCTGCAATTCCACTTGGTGCGTGACGATGTGGATCCCTACAAAAGCGTCATGCCTCCCGGAGTGGTCTCCCTGTCCCTGCTGGAAGCGGACGGAAAGAACACGGACAGGGAACAGCGCATTGCCGTGGAGCGTGACGCCATGCTGACCGGCGAGGATGTGGCTGATGCGCGCCCCAGTTTTACCCGCACCAACCAGCCGGATGTCTCCCTGAGTTTCAACGCCAGTGGGGCACGCCGCTTTGAAGAAGTTACTGGTGAAAACACGGGCCGCCGTATGGCCATTGTGCTGGACGGCAAGGTATATTCTGCCCCGGTCATCCGCGAGCGCATTGCCGGCGGGCGGGCCTCCATTTCCGGTGATTTTACCGTGGCCGAGGCACAGGACCTTGCCATCGTGCTGCGGGCCGGCTCCCTGCCGGCACCGGTAAGTGTGCTGGAAGAGCGCACGGTCGGCCCCTCCCTTGGGCAGGAATCCATCGACAGTGGTATCCGTGCCGCTGTGGTCGGTGGTGTGGCGGTATTGCTGTTCATGGCTGTTTACTACGGTATGAGCGGCATCATCGCCAACCTGATGCTCTGTTTCACCATGCTGATGATCATGGCTGGCATGGCGGCCTTTGGCGCGACCCTGACCCTGCCGGGTATTGCCGGGATAGTGCTGACCATCGGCATGGCGGTAGATGCCAATGTGCTTATCTACGAGCGCATCCGGGAGGAGCTGCACAACGGGCTGACACCGCTGGCGGCGGTCAAGGCCGGTTTTGACCGGGCTGCCATCTCCATTACGGACTCGAACCTGACTACCATCATAGCCACAGTCATCCTTTACCAGTTCGGCACAGGGCCTATCCGTGGTTTTGCGGTAACGCTCTCGCTGGGGATCGTGGCCTCCATGTTCACGGCGGTCTTTGTTTCACGGGCCATCTTCGAGCAGTATGCCCGGATGCGCGGCCCCAAGGGCATCAGCATCTAGGCGGAGGGACATATGCCCATTACCTTCTTTACGCACGAACCCAAAATAGATTTTATCCGCTGGCGTTATGTGTCCTATGCCATCTCCATAGGCCTGTTGCTTGTGGGCCTTGGTTCGGCCCTGTTTGGCAACGGGTTGAAGATGGGCATCGACTTTGCGGGCGGCGTCATCATGCAGGTGCAGTTCCAGAAGCCCGTGGCTGATGAGACCCTGAAAAACAGCCTTGAAGGCCCTGCCCTGCCCGGTATCAGTATCCAGAGTTTTGGCGAGGGCGGACAGGAATACCTCTTGCGCCTTTCCAGCATGGATACCACGGATGCTCTTTCTCTGCGTAAAAGCGTCACCACTGCCCTGTCTGCTGCCTTCCCCGACAATCCGGCAGAAATCGTCCGTATGGAAATGGTCGGGCCCAAGGTGGGGGACGATTTGACCAATAAGGCCCTGAGTGCCCTGTACTACGCTGTGCTGCTCATTGCGGTGTATATCTCTGGCCGTTTTGAGCAACGCTGGATGGCAGGGGCCATCATGGCCGCCGCACTTTGGGGTGGCATGTACGCCCTGGGCTTTGCCGGATTCGGCATGGGCTGGCTTGTTTTGCTGGCTTTGGGCATCACGGTGGTCGTCTGCTTTTTCCTGCGGCTCAATTTTGCCCTTGGGGCGGTGGTGGGCCTGTTGCACGACGTTTTCATCACCGTGGGGCTGTTGTCCGTACTCAATGTGGAAATAGACCTCAATGTGGTAGCGGCCCTTCTGACACTGGTGGGCTACTCCCTCAACGATACCATCATCGTCTATGACCGTCTGCGCGAGAACCTGCGTGCTGCACCCAGGATGGAGCTTGGAGCACTCATCAATAAGAGTATCAACCAGACGCTCTCGCGCACAGTCCTTACCAGTGGTACGACCCTTGTAGCCACCCTGGCTCTCTATCTGCTGGGGGGCGGTGTCATCCACGATTTTGCCCTGACTGTGCTCATTGGCGTTTTTGTGGGTACAGCCTCGTCCATCTATGTCTCCTCGGCCATCCTGTTGGCACTTGGCGATACGGAAACCTATGTGCGGATGCAGGAGAAGGAAGAATACGAAAAGCCCGGTGAGCATGGTATTGTTTAGGCGCAAGTAAAGTCGCGCTGCCCATCCCCTTTACCCTGGTTGGCCCGCCGTGTGCGAACTTTGGACACGGCGGGCCTTTCGTATTTCTGCTTTTTGCCGGGAGAGGATTGACGGCTTTCCCGGCGTTCTTATGTATCTGTACTGAAAGCCAATGAAAGTCCCTCAGGGGGAGAAAAAAATGGCAGTATCGTACAAAGACTACTACAAGCTCCTCAATGTGGAACGCTCGGCCAAGGCCGAGGAGATTTCGCGGGCTTACAAAAAACTGGCCCGGCAGTATCACCCTGACCTCAACCCCGGCAACAAGCAGGCCGAGGAAAAGTTCAAAGAGGTCAATGAAGCCTATGAAGTGCTGAAAGACCCGGAAAAACGGCGCATGTATGACCAGCTTGGCCCCAACTGGCAGCATGGGCAGCAGTTTCAGGGCGCGCCGGGCTTTGAGAATATGCGCTTCAATTTTGGTGGGCAGGGCTTTGACAGCTCTGGTTTTTCCGATTTCTTCGAGACCCTCTTTGGCGGTGCAGCCAGCCGGGGCGGGCGCAGCAGCCAGTTTGGCCCAGACCCTTTTGGCAGCTTTTCTTCCCGTGTGCGGCGCGGGCGTGATGTGGAGGCGGAGCTGCCCCTGAGCCTGGAGGAGGTCTCCCAGGGTGGTCGGCGCAGCGTCACCGTGCAAGGCCCGCAAGGGCCAAAGACGCTGGAGGTCAATGTGCCTGCGGGCATCCGCGAGGGGGCCAAACTCCGTCTGGCCGGACAGGGAGACAGCCTGCCCGGTGGTACGGCCGGGGATCTTTTTTTGCGTATCCGCTATCTGCCCCATGACGTTTTCCGCGTGGATGGGGAGACCCTGCATTGTGATGTACACCTTGCCCCCTGGGAAGCTGTATTGGGGGCCAGGGTCCCCGTGCCCACCCTGGAAGGCACTGTGGAGTTGACCATCCCTGCCGGTTCCAGCTCTGGCCGCAAGTTTCGGCTGCGGGGCAAGGGGCTGGGCAGTGGCGCGAACCGAGGGGACTTACTGGCACGTGTTATGATCAAGGCCCCGGCATCGCTTGGGGATGAAGAACGCCAACTGTGGGAAAAACTGGCCCAAACCTCGTCCTTCTCGGCACGGGTGTGACTGGAGGGCAGCAATGAATATCACAAGGCAACAGATAACCATACAGGGCAACTGTCTGGAGCAGGAGGAGTTTGCCGAACTGGCCGGTGTCAGTCTCCAGCGATTACAGGAGCTGCTGGCCCTGGGCTGGCTGGAGGCATTGCCGGAACAGCGGGGATCTCTCTTTCGTGAGGTGGACATCTACCGGGTTCGCAAGCTGGAGCGCATTTGCTGCGATTTTGACCTGCCCGTGCTGGGTGGCATCATCATCGTGGATTTGCTGGAACGCATCGATACGCTTGAGTGCGCATTGCGAGCCCTGAAAGATACAGAATAGCGGCCTTGCCGCAGCGGAGAATAGCATGGACATCAGTAAGTTTACCGACAAGGCCCGTGAGGCACTGGCCGAAGCCCAAAGCCTTGCATCGGGCATGGGGCATCAGCAAACGGACGCCGAACATCTGGCCTTGTGTCTGATCCGGCAGGAGCAGGGCATCGTGCCCCGTATCCTCGAACACATGGGCGTACAGACCAGGGCTCTGGCTGTCGCGCTGGAAGAAGTGCTCCGCAAGCGTCCCTCGGTTTCCGGTGGGATGGAGTCCGGCAAGCTGGTGATGACCACACGGCTGGCAAAGGTGTTGGGTGAGGCCCAGAATGAGGCCCGCCGGATGAAGGATGAATATGTCAGCGTGGATCACCTTTTTGCGGCCCTTACCGATGTGGAGGCCGATTCCCCGCTGGGCCGTGTCTTCCGGGAGTACAATCTGAGCCGTGCCAGCTTTGGCAAGAGCATGGAGGAACTGCGCGGCGGGGCCCGCGTCACCAGTGCCAATCCCGAAGACACCTTTGAAGCCCTTGGCAAATACGCCCGTGATTTGGTGGAATCTGCCCGGCAGGGCAAGATGGATCCGGTCATTGGGCGTGATGCCGAAATCCGCCGTGTCATCCGCATCCTTTCGCGCCGTACCAAGAATAACCCGGTATTGATTGGCGAGGCCGGGGTGGGCAAGACAGCCATTGTGGAAGGGCTGGCCTTTCGCATCGTCAAGGGAGATGTGCCGGAAGGACTGAAGGGGCGCAAGCTTTTTGCCCTGGACATGGGGGCACTCATTGCCGGGGCCAAGTACCGTGGCGAATTTGAGGAACGCCTTAAAGCCGTACTGAACGAGGTGGAAAAAAGCGAAGGGCAGATCATTCTGTTCATTGACGAGCTGCACACCATCGTGGGCGCGGGCAAGAGTGAAGGTTCCGTGGATGCGGGCAATTTGCTCAAGCCCATGCTGGCCCGTGGCGAACTGCATTGCATCGGGGCCACCACGGTGGATGAGTACCGCCGTTATATTGAAAAAGACCCCGCCCTGGAACGCCGCTTCCAGCCTGTCATGGTAGAAGAACCCACGGTGGAGGATACCATTTCCATCCTGCGCGGACTCAAAGAGCGTTTTGAGCTGCATCATGGCGTGCGTATCAGTGATTCGGCCATCGTTGAGGCCGTGACCCTGTCACATCGCTATATCAGCGACCGCCAGTTGCCGGACAAGGCTATTGACCTGGTGGACGAAGCTGCCGCCATGATCCGCACGGAAATCGATTCCCTGCCAGCCGGACTGGACGAGGCCAACCGCAAGGTGATGCAGCTGGAGATTGAGCGTGAGGCCCTGCGGCGTGAGGTGGACGAAAGCTCCCGTCAGCGTCTGGAACGGTTGGAAAATGAACTGGCAGAACTGCGAACCCAGCAGGCAGCCCTGCGCGAACAGTGGGAACGCGAAAAAAGCTCCATTGACAGCGTGCGTGCGGTCAAGGAGGAGATAGAACAGACCCGTCGCGCCATTGAGCAGGCCGAACAGGCATACGATCTGAACCGGGCAGCAGAGCTCAAGTATTCCACCCTGCTGGAGCTGGAAAAGAAGCTGGCGGCTCTTTCGGGCGTGGACGGAGGGGCTGATGCGGCCCCGCGTATTTTGCGCGAGGAAGTGCGCCCCAACGATATTGCGGAAATCGTCGGCAAGTGGACAGGTATCCCTGTTACGCGCCTGCTGGAATCGGAGCGGGAAAAGCTGTTGCGCCTTGCCGCCCAGCTGCATGAACGGGTCGTTGGGCAGGATGAGGCCGTCAGTGCGGTGGCCGATGCCGTCCTGCGGGCGAGGGCGGGCCTCTCCGACCCGGCACGGCCCACGGGTTCGTTCATCTTTCTTGGCCCCACCGGCGTGGGCAAGACGGAGCTGTGCAAGGCTCTGGCCGAAGCTCTTTTTGACAGTGAAGACAATATGGTGCGCCTGGACATGAGCGAATACATGGAAAAGCACTCCGTGTCGCGGCTCATCGGTGCCCCTCCCGGTTATGTGGGCTATGACGAGGGTGGGCAGCTTACCGAGGCCGTACGCCGTAAGCCCTATGCCGTCATCCTGTTTGACGAGATAGAAAAGGCCCATCCCGATGTCTTCAACACACTGCTGCAATTACTGGATGATGGGCGGCTTACTGACAGTCAGGGCCGCACAGTGGATTTTCGCAATGCCATAGTCATCATGACATCCAACATCGGCTCCATGCACCTGCTGGACGGTATTGCCGCTGATGGAGAATTGCAGGAAGGGGCGCGTACCCGCGTTATGGATGAGCTGCGGGCACATTTCAGGCCGGAATTTCTCAACCGTGTGGATGAAACCGTACTCTTTTTGCCGCTGCGGCGTGAACAGGTCGGGCGCATAGTGGAGCTGCAACTCGATCGGCTGCGTGCCCGCCTTGAGGAACGCAAGATACATTTGGAAATGAGCGATGAAGCCCGTGATTTTGTGGCCGATGCCGCTTATGACCCGGTGTATGGTGCGCGTCCGCTCAAGCGGTACTTGCAACAGCATGTGGAAACACCCCTGGCCCGTCGCCTTGTAGGGGGCGAAATTCGTGACGGCCAGAGTGTGCGTGTGGTGCAGGACGGGGACAGGCTCGGCTTTCAGATCGTTGCGTAAACGTTATCCATACAGCATAAAAACCTGTGCAATGGGCTTTTGCAGAAACGGCAGGGCACTCCCCGTGGGGAGTGCCCTTTGTGCGCCGGTGGCGTATCGAAATCGTGGCTATACTGAAACCATGTTTTGCCAGCAGCCCCACATATCAGCCTTCCTTCTTTTCCAGCTTGGCCCAGGTATCGCGCAAGGTTGCCGTGCGGTTGAAGACGGGGAGTTCAGGTGTGCTGTCCTTGTCCTTGCAAAAGTAGCCCAGGCGTTCAAACTGGACACTGCGCCCGACCGGCGCGTCAGCCAGTGCGGGTTCCAGCCATGCCTGCACAGTCCGTAAGGATTCAGGATTGAGATTATCAATAAAGGTCTTGCCTTCCGGGGCTGCGTCAGGGTTTTCCGTGGCAAAAAGTTGCCCGTACAGACGTACTTCTGCCGGGATGCCATGCGCCGCAGAAACCCAGTGGATGGTCCCCTTGACCTTGCGCCCGTCCGGGCTTTGCCCACCACGGCTTGCGGGGTCATAAATACAGCGCAGTTCACGCACCTCTCCGTGCTCATCCAAAATGGCTTCCCGGCAGGTGATGAAATAGGCATAGCGCAGCCGTACTTCCGCACCGGGGAAGAGTCGATGGAATTTTTGGGGAGGATCCAGGCGAAAGTCATCCCGTTCAATATACAATTCCCGTGTAAAGGGAACCTTGCGGCTGCCATAGCTGGCGTCTTCGGGATGGTAGGGCATGTCAAATTCTTCTGTCAGGTCTTCGGGGTAGTTTTCAATAACTACCTTAATGGGGTCGAGCACGGCCATCACACGCGGTGCATGGGCATTGAGCTGCTCGCGGATGCAAAATTCCAGCATGGAATAATCCACTGTGGAGTCAGACCTGGCCAGGCCAATGCGGGCGCAAAATTCCCGCAGGGCCTCTGGCGGCACACCCCGGCGGCGCAGCCCGCTCAGGGTTGGCATACGCGGATCGTCCCAACCACTGACATGCCCCTCCTGTACAAGCTGGATGAGCTTGCGCTTGGAAAGTATCGTATAGGTAAGGTTAAGCCGGGCGAACTCTATTTGCTGCGGATGATACACCCCCAGCGCATCCAGCACCCAGTCATACAACTCCCGATTGTTGACAAATTCCAGCGTGCAGAGCGAATGGGTAATGCCCTCCAGAGAGTCGGACAGGCAATGGGTATAGTCATACATGGGGTAGATGCACCACGCATTGCCTGTGCGGTGGTGGGCAGCATGGCGGATGCGGTACAGGGTCGGGTCACGCATGACCAGATTGGGAGAAGCCATATCTATCTTGGCGCGCAAGACCTTGGCCCCGTCAGGGAACTCTCCGGCACGCATCCGCCGGAACAGGTCAAGGTTTTCCTCCACGCTGCGGTCGCGCCAGGGGCTTTCCTGCCCCGCTTCGGTCAGCGTCCCCCGCAGTGCCCGGATCTCCTCGGCGGAAAGGTCATCCACATAGGCTTTGCCCATGCGGATGAGCTGTTCGGCATACTGGTACAACTGCTCAAAGTAGTCGGAGGCGTAATACAGCCTGTCCTGCCAGTCCCCACCCAACCAGCGCACGTCCTCGCGGATGGAATCCACATATTCGGTGTCTTCCTTGACGGGATTGGTATCGTCAAAACGCAGGTTGCAAAGGCCGCCAAACTCTGCGGCAACACCAAAATTCAGACAGATGGATTTTGCATGGCCCAGATGCAGGTAGCCATTGGGTTCGGGAGGAAAGCGCGTATGAACCCGCCCCTCAAAACGCTGACTGGCGTTGTCGCTCTGAATGCGTGCGCGAATGAAATCCTGCCCGGTACGGGGGCTTTCGGGCGAGGAGGCGGCAGACTGAGCAGCATTGGAACGGGATTCGCTGGACATGGCAATCTCCATGCAAAAGAGTTGGCTAAACTTCAAGGATACGCC
This sequence comes from Desulfovibrio sp., assembly GCA_017415765.1. GTDB lineage: Bacteria > Desulfobacterota > Desulfovibrionia > Desulfovibrionales > Desulfovibrionaceae > Desulfovibrio. The sequence goes on from JAFQED010000068.1 coordinate 10,287, forward strand.
AAGTACCGGGCATGGTCAATCTGCCCTGTGCAACGAGACATGTATCTTAGAGCAGATAAAACCGCTGCCCACGGCGTACAGCCCTGCTCCGGCGGGCCTTGCTGCCTTCAACGACGAAGGCAAGGGGATACCCCCTTGCCTTTCCAGCATTTCGACCATTCCGTTTGGGTGTCGCGGTATTTCTTCTGCACGACTCCTTTGTCTAGCCGCCGATGAGCTGCATGGCCATTTGCGGCAGCGAATTGGCCTGACTGAGCATGGCCACGGCGGACTGGGTGAGTATCTGGTTCCGCACAAATTCGGTCATTTCCGTGGCCACATCCACGTCCGAAATGCGCGATTCAGCGGCTTGCAGGTTCTCTGCCTGGATGTTCAGGTTGGAGATGGTATTTTCCAGCCTGTTCTGCAGAGCACCGAGATGGGCACGGATTTTATCTTTTTTGACGATGGCAGCGTCGATTTTTTCCAGCATCTGCTGGGCTGCTTCCTGGGTTTGGATGGAGTGAGGGATGCTATCCACTAGCACTGGGGGAGGATCAAGATCTTCTTCACCATCCCATGAGGCTGTTAAATAAAAAAGCCCATGCCCGGATACATTAAGCAATAAATCCTCTGTTACCTTATCAATTACAACAGTTTCATGTGACTTTATTGTATTGCGTTCTGTATATCCATCATTAGGGTCGGAATCAATTCTATCACCATCTGTACTATAGGTGAAATTCATCCGTTCACCGCCCATCTGCCGCTCAACCCATCCAGTTATACTGTTTTGATTCGGTGCTGATGTTTCAATTGTACTTAGTGTGCCATCAAAATTTTGATAGTCTATAGGTACAAGGATTCCATCTCCATTAATGAAAGCACCATCTAAGTCAGTAAATCCAGGGACAATAGTTGGAGTGCCAGGCATTTTATATGTCGCTTGCGGGTCAAATCCAGATTCTTCTTGCAAAATTTTAGATGCATCTGCATCAGTAAAAACGCCATTAACCTTCCAAGTAAAATCTGTATCACCTGCATTTTGTTCTATCTTAGTCCCAAGAATATGGTATCCATCTCTTGTAAATAATTGTATATCATCATCTTGTGTGACGCAATTAATTGTTATTTTAACATTTGTAACACCTTGTGGGATAGTAAGTGCAGGTATTATTCCAGAGTCAAATGCATATTCTTGGTTCTTTTTTAATTGAGTCAATTTATCTGGTGGAAATTGCTTTTCAATTACAGGTGTTGCTAATCCCAATCCAACTAACGTGCTGTCATTTATGCCTATATAATAGTAGTCTTCCATGGATGAGTTTGAACTTCCAAAATGGACTTTTAATGCACCTTTTGAAACCAATCCACTGCCATCATGCGCTCCCTGCAAGGAGCCATCCAAGAGCTTTATTCCATTAAAATCAGTAGCATTGGCTATTCTGTTTATCTCCGAACCCATTGCCACAAATTCGGAAGCTATCATCAACCGCTGCGTGGAATCATACGTGCCTGTAGCGGCCTGTTCTGCAAGCTCCTTCATGCGGATGAGCTTTTCGTCAATAATGCCCAAGGCCCCGTCTGCCGTCTGGATGAGCGAGATAGCGTCATTGGCATTGCGCGACCCCTGATGCAAGGCTGCAATCTCTGCCCGTTGCAGTTCCCGGATGGCAAGGCCGGCGGCGTCATCAGCTGCGGAATTGACGCGCAAACCCGTGGAAAGCCGTTGGGTTGACTGGGCAAGCCGACCATAGTGCCCATTCAGGGTTCTGGCCGTATTGGCTGCCATCATATTGTTATTGATGACCAGTGACATGACGTTCCCTCCCGTATTCCCGGCTTTGCCGGACACTCCCCTGACAGCGGATGTCGTCATACGGCGACTAAATATCTACTGTCAGCATATTTTTTTATGCCAAAAATATGCCAACACTTTGTTTACGGGGTCTTGGGCTTGTTTGATACTGGATAGTATCAAAAACTACCTACTGAGAGTGGAGATTTTTTCGGAGTTTCCCCTACGAGATCAGAAGAAGGGATATATATTGTTTTTTGTCGAAAAATCAGAGGCTTATCAAAAATTGATCTCCACTCATGCCGGGGAAATCCAAACCATGACAGATGAAAAGCGTCTGGGCAGAAAGGTGCGGGAGTTGCGCAAGCAGCAGCGGCTCACGCAGGAAGAATTTGCCGAGTTGGCTGGTTTCTCCATCCAGCATATAGGGGATATCGAGCGGGGGCAGGCCAACCCCACGTTTTCCTGTCTGTGCAGGCTGGCCGAGGTGCTGGGCGTGTCTGTGTCGGATTTTTTCATGGAGCCGGAGCAGGAAGAACCCAACGAGTGGGAAATGCGCCACAGCTTGCTGGCCTTTATCACCAGAGCCAGAAAAAAGCAGCTTTCACTTTTTTATACCCTGTACAGGGGACTGCGCTGAATCCCTCCTTTCAAGGCATCACGCCGGCTCACCAAGGCTACAAGTTATACAAGTTGGAAAATGTACTGCACGGACAGGCTGATACGGCTGAGGGATTTCTGGTATGCCAGAAGCAGGTACGCCGTCAGGGCCGTGTATAGTGGCTCCAGGCGGCTACCTTTCCCGGCCATCTCTTGCCTTGTGCTGTCCCCTTGTTTAGTCTGGTGCTGGGAGGCCAGCCATGATACTCATCACCGGTGGTGCGGGCTTTATCGGCAGTGTGCTTGTACGCCAGCTTAATGAAGCCGGGCGGGACGACATTATTGTGGTGGACAACCTTGCCAGCAGCGAAAAATGGCGCAATCTGGTCAAGGCCCGCTATGCGGATTATCTGCACCGTGACCGACTGCATGAGCTGATGCAGATCGGGCGTCTGCCCTGGAGGCTGGAGGCTGTGGTGCATCTGGGGGCCTGTTCCTCCACGACCGAGCGCGATGCAGACTTTTTGATGCACAACAACTTCCACTACAGCCGTGACCTTTGCCGTATCGCGCTGGACGCCGGGGCGCGTGTCATCAATGCCAGTTCTGCGGCCACCTATGGTGACGGCTCGCTGGGCTTCAGTGATGCCCCGGAACTCACCCCCCGGCTTCGGCCCCTCAATATGTACGGCTATTCCAAGCAGTTGTTTGACCTTTGGCTCTTGCGCGAAGAGCTGGACACGACTGTCGCCAGCCTTAGATTCTTCAATGTCTATGGGCCTAACGAATACCACAAGGGGGATATGCAGAGCGTGGTGGCCAAGGCTTTTCGCCAGATAGGCGAGAGCGGACGGCTTTGCCTGTTCCGCTCGGACAGGGCAGGGCTGGCTGACGGTGAGCAGCAGCGGGATTTTGTCTATGTAAAGGACTGCGCGGCTTTGATGTGCTGGCTTTTGCAGCGGCCCGATATTGGCGGCATCCTTAACGTGGGGACAGGCCAGGCCCGCAGTTTCAACGATTTGGCCCATGCGGTATTCAAGGCCATGCAACGCCCCTGCCGGATAGAGTATGTGGAGATGCCAGCAGCCCTGCACGGCAAATACCAGCACTATACCTGCGCGGATATGACACGCCTGCGCGGCACAGACTGCCCGGTAGGCTTTACCTCGCTGGAAGACGGTGTGCAGGACTATGTCTGCAACCACCTCATGCAGGACGACCCGTGGCTGTAGCTGGATGGCCAGCGGGCCGCAAGCGGGGGGAAGGGGATATACATGCTCTGAAATGGCAAGGGATTTCAGCTTGCCTTGGACGCAGCTTTGGGCTATAGATGCCGTTCCATTCCGCACATCCCGGCAGCTTTCGGGGTGTCTGACCGCGGGTGCGTGTGCGCCCGGCCAACGGTAGAAAAGAAAGCGTAACAGTGCCGGGATGGAGGCCCAACCCATTTGGAGGACAGAATGGCTTACGTCAGCATGAAGCAGATGCTGGAAACCGGTGTGCACTTCGGGCATCAGACCCGCCGCTGGAATCCCAAAATGCGCCCTTACATCTTTGGCGCGCGCAACGGCATCCATATCATTGACCTGCAACAGACCGTCAAACTTTTCCGCGTGGCCTATGATAAGGTGGTGGACACCGTGGCCAAGGGCGGCAAGGTGCTCTTTATCGGCACCAAGCGTCAGGCCCAGGAGGCCGTGGCCACCGAGGCTGGCCGCGCCGGGCAGTACCATGTGACCAACCGCTGGATGGGCGGCACCCTGACCAACTTTGTCACCATCCAGAAGAGCGTTGACCGCCTGAAGAAGCTGGAAGCCATGTTTGCGGATGGCTCCATCAACCGTTACCAGAAGAAGGAGATCCTGCTGCTGGAACGCGAAATGCACAAGCTGGAAGAAGCCCTCGGCGGCATCAAGGACATGGATCGTCTGCCGCAGCTGGCCTTCATCATCGACCCCCACCGCGAAGACATCGCCGTGAAGGAATGCCGCAAGCTGGGCATCCCGATCGTGGCCGTGACGGACACCAACTGTGATCCCGATGTCATCGACTACATCATCCCCGGCAACGATGATGCCATTCGTGCCATCAAGCTCTTTGTGACGGCCTTCTCGGAAGCCTGCATGGAAGGCGAGGCCCTGCGCAAGGATCAGAAGGACGCCAATCCCGAAGAAGCCATGCAGAAGGCTGCCGAGGCCGCATCTGCCGAAGCTCCGGCCGCTGCTGCCGAATAGGCCAACAATATCCGTGCTTTGGGGGCAGTGCCACGGCACTGCCCTTTTTGGAAGCTGTTGTACCTGCGGGCTGCAATACCTTCCCCAATTTTATGCCATAACTCCGGCCCTGACCGGACGTATCTGGAGAGAATGATGGCGATCAGTGCTCAAATGGTCAAAGAACTGCGCGACAAGACCGGCGCGGGTATGATGGATTGCAAGAAAGCTCTTGTGGAAGTGGACGGTGACCTTGAAAAGGCCGTGGACTGGCTGCGCCAGAAGGGTATGGCCAAGGCTGCCAAAAAGTCCGGCCGCGCCACCAGCGAAGGTCTTGTCTGTGTGGCTTGCAGTGCCGATGGCAAGGATGTGGCCATGGCCGCCCTGCTGTGTGAAACCGACTTCGTGGCCCGTGGCGAGCAGTTCCAGGGCCTGGCCGCCAGTGTGGCCCAGGCCGTGCTGGACAAGGCCCCGGCCGATGCTGCGGCCCTTGAAGCCCTTGTGGGCGGCGAAGTGACCCAGCTCATCGCCTCGGTGGGTGAAAACATGCAGCTTGGCAAGTTTGCCCGCCACAGCCGCAGCAGCGATGCCGATGTCATCGGCCAGTACATCCACGCCAATGGCAAAATCGGCGTGCTGGTGGATCTGACCTGTGGCAAGGCCGAAAGTGCCAAGACCCCTGAAGTGCTGGAACTGGCCAAGAACATCGCCATGCAGGTGGCTGCTGCCAACCCCATGTCGCTGGACGCTGCCAGTCTGGATCAGGCCGCTGTGGAACGCGAGCGCGAAGTCTATCGCCAGAAGGCCCTGGAAGAAGGCAAGCCCGCCAACATCGTGGACAAGATTGCCGATGGCGCGGTGAAGAAATTCCAGAAGGAAGTCTGCTTGCTGGAACAGCCTTACATCCGTGACGACAAGAAGAGCGTGGCAGACATCGTGCGCGAAACTGCCAAGGCCGTGGGCGACGAGATCACCGTCAAGGGCTTTACGCGTATCCAACTGGCTGCCGAATAGGCTCTTTGTCAGTGCGCGCTGGCGCATTGCACGTTATTTTGAGATTCTGCGGGGGGACATCTGTCCCCCCTTTGTGCTTTTTCAGGATGGAATACTGATGGACGTTTGGGATATGTCGTGGATGGGAGACCTTTCGGCATGGGCTGGCCTGGGAACTCTTGTGCTGCTGGAGGTTGTGCTGGGGGTGGACAACCTTGTGTTTATTTCCATCCTTGTGGAGCGTTTGCCCGCCCATCAAAAAAGGCAAGCCTTCCTGACGGGGCTTGGCCTGGCTTTGACCATGCGACTGGTGCTGCTCATGGCCATTGCCTGGATCATCGGCCTGACCGCGCCGCTTTTCAGCCTTGGCGGACACAGCTTTTCGGCACGGGATCTCATCCTGATGGGGGGTGGCATCTTCCTGCTCTTCAAGGGCACGCTGGAATTGCACGAACGCCTTGAAGGGCAGATGCTGGAACACGGCAACACGCCCCGGCACGAGAGCTTCTGGCGGGTCATCCTGCAAATCATTGTGCTGGATGCCGTTTTTTCACTGGACTCTATCATCACATCCGTGGGCATGGTGGACCATCTTTCCATCATGATGCTGGCTGTTATCAGTGCCATGCTGGTCATGGCTCTTGCGGCTGGGCCGTTACTGCGCTTTGTGGAGCGGCATCCCTCGGTCATCGTACTTTGTCTTGGCTTCCTCCTGATGATCGGCCTCGGTCTGCTGACCGATGGGCTGGGCTATCATATCCCCAAGGGCTATCTGTACGCGGCCATCATCTTTGCCGTGCTGGTGGAAGGCTGTAACCAGTGGGCTTTGCGAAACCGGCGCAAGCGTATCAGCATGCGCGATATGCGGGAATCTACAGCGCGTGTCGTCCTGGGGCTGCTGGGCGGACGCGCAGCCGAGGCCCAGCTTGACGCGGTGGCCCTGCCCGTCAGCGATACGGAAGAGCTTTTCGCGCCAGAAGAACGCGCCATTGTGGCGCGGGTCATCCGCCTGAGTGGGCGTACCGCACGTTTCATCATGGTACCGCGCCAGCGGGTACGCTGGCTGGACAGCGAAGCCGGGCAGGAAGAAGTCTACCGGGCGGCTGCGGCCTCTGCCCTGCCGTGGCTGCCCGTCTTGCGACGCGAGACAGACGAGGTGCTGGGCGTTGTGCGTGTGGGCGAGCTGCTGGAGGCTGTGCGCAGCAGTACCGATCCCCAGGGGTGGAATGTGTCCACCTGTGTGCGTCCTGCACCGCATGTTTTTGAACATACTGCCCTGTCGGATATTCTGGATACCTATCGGGCTGAGCCTGTGCCTCTCTATTTTGTACAGGATGAATACGGCGGAGTGGTGGGCATCATCACCCAGCGCGAGCTGCTCAGCGTGCTGGCCGGACAGATGGGTGATATGCCCGGCGGGCCGGAATCCTGCCGCCAGCCTGACGGCAGTTGGAAGCTGCCGGGCCGGCTTTCACTGGACGCGGCAACCGCCTGGCTGGGTATCCAGCCTCCCAGACAGAGCAGCAGTGCAACCCTTGCGGGCCTTGTGCTGGAACAGCTTGGGCATATCCCTGTGCCGGGGGAACGCCTGCGCCTGCAAGGCTGGGAAATGGAGATCACCCGTATGGACGCTCGTCGTATTGATGAAGTGCGGGCCGTGCGTTTGAAGTAGGCTGTTGGATAGCAAAAGCCGGATGTTCTGGACGAATGGCCTGTTTTGTGGCGTTGCGCGAATTTTTGATAAACATGTCTGGAGAGTGTAGAAGCTATCTCATATTTGCCGATTACCAGACGTTGGGCGGGTCAGCCCCAGTACAAGGGCGGCCCCGGCCCAGAAGGGCTGCCGCCAGACCACACGCAAGCCAGCTCGGGCAGCGCAGCCTTCCAGTCCGCCAGAGGCCAGGAAGCGTCTTCCTCTCTTACCGGTCAGCATCCCTGCAAGCAATACGGCGGGCAGATCCAGATTGCGCTCCGCAGCTCTCAAGTCTGCCAGCCAAAGCATATGCCCGGCGCGGGCCGCCAGGGTTAGCCAGTCCGCAGCATCTTGCGCGGTGCGTGGGTACAGCGTCCATGCCAGACGGATGGCGGGCAGACCAGGGCCATGCGTCCAGTCTTCCAGAGATGCCCGCACGGGGTTGAGCGGGGCGGTACGGGCTGCCGTTGGCCAGGGGACACAGTCCGCCAAAAGGCCGGACAGGGCTGGCTTGCCATGGGAAGCCCTCTCAAGCATGGCAGACTTCCTGTGTATGGGTGACGTGTTCCAGACGGGCCAGCAGCACATCCCGTGCCCTTGCGTGCGGGCCGTCGTCGGGCAGGGCTTCCAGCAGGCGGCGGGCATGGCCGTTTTCCACAAAGCTGCTGCGGCTGGCGGCAAAGTGCATATCATACAGCCAGGTACCCAGCAGCACCCTGAAATCATTGACACTGCACAGGTCAGTATAGGCTGCGGGCCGGCCTTCCAGTGCGGCTTTGAGTACCTCCGCCCCAGCCTTTGTGGGGTCATCGGGCTGGCTCAGGACGATGGTGGGGCAATACGGCCCTGGGCCGTTCAGGTGCTCGTCCATAACCCGCAGGATGTCCAGCTTGTCCGCATCGCGTATCACAAGCGTTGTTGTTTGCATCAGGGACGGCAAGGGCGGCAGGGCAAAGCGGTTGTGCAGGGCAACGGCTGTCTGCACGGCCTTGCGGACTTGCGGGCTTTCTGCCACCAGCCGCTGTTCGCGCTTGAGGATGCCCACGCCCATAAGCCCGTGATTACGGGAAAGGCTGTCCCGAAAGGTGCGGTAGCGCAGGTATTGGGTAAAGCGGGCTACGTCATGGTAGAGTGCGGCCAGGTGGCAGCAGCGGGCCAGCGGCTGGCCAAAGCCTTCGGATGCCACTATCCGGCGGGCCTGTTCCAGCACACAGAAGGTATGTTGGAGCTTGAGGTCGAGGGGGACAGGGTCTTCCTGTTCCTGTGCGCGGATGCTGGCCGCGTGCTTGCGGAGCCATTGTTCGTGGCTGTGGATGTTGTTGTCCATGACCCAAGAGGTATCCCCTTGCGCAGGGCATGGCAAGGGGCAGAGCTAGAGCGAAATGCCATTGAAAATGGCAGTCGCTCTGGCGGACGCGAGAGCGGACGCTCGCGCCGTAAGCAAGCGGGAAAACCGCGCTTTTCCCGCGAAGCGTAGGCAGCGTGACGATTGAAACACAGAGTGTTTCAATCAAAAAATGCACTAGGCTATGTATATCCCGTTCCTCGCGCTTGAGGGGCGGCCGGGCATTTGCTAGTATGGGGTCATCCCCCTGCTTTGGAGTTTCCATGTCCGACTTTGTCCATCTGCATTGCCATACAGAGTACAGTCTGCTGGACGGTGCCATCCGTATCAAGGATTTGTGTGCCCGCGCCAAGGATCACGGTATGCCCGCCTGCGCTATCACCGACCACGGTAATATGTTTGGCGCGGTGTATTTTCAGCTGGCCTGCAAGGATTTTGGGCTCAAACCCATCTTTGGCTGCGAGGTCTATGTTTGCAAAGACCATACGGACAGGAACCCGGAGACAGCCCGCCGTCGTAACCACCTGATCTTGCTGGCCCAAAGCAGGACAGGCTACCACAACCTCATCAAGCTGGTCAGCCACGGTTATCTGGAAGGTTTTTACTACAAGCCACGGGTGGACAAGGCCTTGCTGCGCCGCTACTCCGAGGGTCTGGTCTGCCTTTCGGCCTGTATCGCCGGGGAGATCCCCCGCGCCATCCAGGCAGGAGACATGGACACGGCCCTGTCCCTGACCCGCGAATATGCCGACATCTACCCCGGCCGTTTTTATCTGGAAATCCAGTCCAATGGGCTGGAGGAGCAGGTCAGGGTCAACAACGGATTGCTGGAGCTGGCCGAAACCACCGGTCTGCCGCTGGTGGCCACCAATGACTGTCACTACCTCAATGCCGATGACGCCAACGCCCATGAGGTGCTGCTCTGCATCCAGACCCAGAACACCATGGACGACCCCAGGCGGATGCGCTTTGAGTCGCGTGAGCTGTACTACAAGTCTGCCGAAGAGATGGAGGCAGCCTTTGCCCATGTGCCGGAGGCCCTGGCCAATACTGCCCGCATTGCGGAGTCCTGCAATGTGGAGCTGGAGCTGGGCAAGCATTACTTTCCGGTGTATCCGCTGCCTGAGGGCGTCAGCATGGAGGCGGAATTCCGCCGTCTGGCTGAGGAGGGCCTGGAACAACGGCTGGCAAAACACCCCCAGCGCGACAGCATTGACCCCACAGTCTACCGCGACCGCCTTCAGCACGAGCTGAAAGTTATCCTTGAAATGGGCTTTCCCGGCTATTTTCTCATAGTGCAGGAATTTATCAACTGGGCCAAGAATAACGGCATCCCCGTGGGGCCGGGGCGTGGTTCGGCGGCTGGCTCGCTGGTGGCCTGGGCCTTGCGGATAACCAATATCGACCCACTGCCCTACAATTTGCTGTTTGAACGCTTTCTGAACATAGAGCGCGTTTCCCTGCCCGATATTGACGTGGACTTTTGCGAACGCCGCCGTGGGGATGTCATCCGTCATATGGTCGATACCTACGGCGAAGGCTCGGTAGCGCAGATAACCACCTTTGGCACCATGAAGGCCAAGGGCGTTGTGCGTGACGTGGGCCGGGCACTGGGCCTGAGCTTTGCCGAGACCGACCGCATTGCCAAGCTGGTGCCGGACGACCTCAAGATGACCATAGCCAAGGCCCTGAAAGAAGAGCCGGAGCTGAAAAAGCTGTACGATACGGATCCGCAGGTCACCCGTTTGCTGGATACGGCCCGGCGGCTTGAGGGCCTTGCCCGCCATGCCTCCACCCATGCTGCGGGTCTGGTGGTTTCGGACAAACCCATGCAGGAATACCTGCCACTCTATCAGGGCAAGCGGGGCGAACTCGTCACCCAGTTTGACGGCCCCATGACCGAAAAGGTGGGCCTGGTCAAGTTTGACTTTCTGGGCCTGAAGACCATGACCCTGATCCAGGACACCCTGGACAACATCAGTGCACAGGGCCAGACCCCGCCCGATCTGGACAATCTGGCTCTTACCGACCCGGAAACCTACGAGCTCTATGCCCGTGGCGATACCGAAGGCGTCTTTCAGGTGGAAAGTTCGGGTATGCGTCAGTATCTGCGTATGCTCAAGCCCTCCTGCTTTGAGGATGTCATAGCCATGCTGGCCCTGTACCGGCCCGGCCCGCTGGGTTCCGGCATGGTGGATGAGTTCATCAAGCGCAAACATGGGCAGGTACCGGTGGTGTATCCGCACGATTCCCTTGCCGATTGTCTGCGCGATACCTATGGCGTCATCGTCTATCAGGAACAGGTCATGCAGATCGCCCAGATCATTGCCAGCTACACGCTGGGCGGGGCAGACCTGCTGCGCCGCGCTATGGGCAAGAAGAAGGCCGAAGCCATGGCCAGGGAGCGCGCCACCTTTGTGGCCGGGGCCACAAAGAACGGCATAGGGGAGGACAAGGCCAACGAAATTTTTGACCTGATGGAAAAATTCGCCGAGTACGGCTTCAACAAGTCCCATTCGGCGGCCTATGCCCTCATCTCCTACTATACGGCTTACCTCAAGGTACACCACAAGGTAGAGTTCATGGCGGCCCTGCTCACCTCTGAAATGGGCAATCAGGACAAGCTGCTCAAATACGTCTCCTGCTGCAAGGATATGGGCATTGAGGTGGTGCAGCCCTCGGTCAACCACAGCCAGCGGGAGTTCTCTGCCCTGAACGGACAGGTGGTCTTTGGGCTTGGTGGCATCAAGAACGTGGGGGATGAAGCCATCCGCGAGATCATCGAGGCGCGGCATGGTGGTGAGGCCTATACCTCCCTGCTGGATATGTGCTGCCGGGTCAACCTGCGCAAGGTGACCAAGCGCGTGCTGGAATCGCTCATCAAGGGTGGAGCCTGTGACTGCCTGGGGGCATCCCGCGCGGCCATGCTGGCCTCGCTGGAAGGGGTGGTGGCCCGCGCCCAGAAAAAGGCAAAGGATAAAAATTCCAGTCAGGTTTCGCTGTTGAGCATGGCCCCGGTGGCAGAGGCCGCCCCCCTGCCTGGCGTTGGTCTGGACTGCCCTGAGGCCAGTCTGCCGGAAATGGAGGATGACCTCAAAATGCGTGCCGAAAAGGAGGCTCTGGGCTTCTTTTTGACCAGTCATCCCCTTCAGCCCTTCCGGCGAGAGATGCACCGTCTGCGCCTGATCTCGCTGGAAGACGCCCGCGAGCTTTCCCCCGGTACGGAAATACAGTGCGGCGTACTGGTGACCGGCATCAAGGAGGTGCTGACCAAGGCCAAGGGCGAGCGCATGGCCTTTGTGAGCATTGAGGATCTGGCTGGCCATGCCGAGGTGACCTTCTTTCCCCGTGCCTATGCCGAAGCGCGCGAACTGCTCCGACAGGAAGTGCCCCTCTGCATCACGGCCCGGCTTGACAGCAAGGCCGAACAGCGCGACACGGACGAAGACAACGGCGATGACGCCCCCCGTGAAGTCAGCCTGCTGGGACAGAGCGTGTGCCTGCTGGAAGACGCCTGCCGACAGGACAGTACACCCGTCTGCGTCCAGATACCCGCGCACCGCCTGGGGCGTGAGGATATGCTGCAACTCAGGCGTATTCTGGAAAATCATCCCGGCCCGGTAGAAACCGAGGCTATGGTCAGCCTTGGCGGCCACTTCTGCCGTCTGGAATTGGACAATGAGCTGCGCGTCCAGCCAGGCCCGGAACTGGACAGGGCATTGGCGGCATGGGCTGGATAATTGGAAATCCTGCGACAAAAAGGATACGACATGTCATTTTCTTCATGGCTGCAACGCCTCTGGAACACTTTTTCGCCGCCCGATGCCGATGATGACCTGGATGAGGAACATGCGGGCTTTGAATGGGGGCAGAATGCCCGTCTGGGCATGGCTATTGTGGTGGTCTTTGTCTCGGCTCTGATGATGTGGTGGATAATCGCATGACCAGCAAGAAAATTTGGCGACTGACCGTACGCGGCGAGTTTTCGGCCGGACATGCCCTGCGGCATTATCAGGGCAAGTGCGAGCGTATGCACGGCCACAATTTTGCCGTGGAGCTGTGCGTGGAAGGTACAAACCTGACCACGGACACTGAAATGTTGCTGGATTTCAAGGTGCTGAAGACCATCCTGCGGGAAACGCTGGAAGGGCTGGATCACCGTATCCTTAATGAAAGCCCGCCCTTTGACCGCATCAACCCCTCTTCGGAAAATCTGGCCCGCCATATCTGGCAGGAGGTGGCGACCCGCCTTGCGGCCCATCCTGACCCACAGGCGCAAAAGGTACGGCCCTACAGCGTCAGCGTGGCCGAAAAGGGCCAGCAGAGTGCCACCTATCTGGAACTGACAGGGTAGATGCAGGACGCAGCCCGGTGAGCCAGTCCCTCTGCATCCTGCACGCCAACTGCCAGGGCGATGCCATCCGCCTTTTACTGGAAGCGACTCCGGCTTTTGCCCGACTTTTCCGTATCCGGCATTACCGCAACTATACCTGTGAGTCGCTGGGGGAGGATCTTGGCCGTTGTACCCTCTTGCTGCACCAATTTCTGGGGGAGCAGTGGGGCGCGCTTTCCACACAGGAAGTCCTGCAACGTCTGCCCGGCCAGTGCCGTCATCTGGAACTGCCCAATCTTTTTTTCAAGGGGTACTGGCCGTTTTGGGCCAACCGTGGCCCAGGAGAGATACATTTTGCAGATAGCCTGCTGGAGCGGTTGCTGGCCAATGGACTTAGCCCGGAGGAAGTCCTGCGCCTGTATCTGCATGGGGATACCGCCCTGCTGGGCGATGTGGCTGCCGTGGCCGAGGATTCCATAGTACGGGAGGAGGCCAAGGAGGCTGGCAAGGCCATTGGCTGCGCCCATATTTTGCGTGAACGCTGGCGTGAGGAGCAGCTTTTTCTGACCATCAACCATCCCGGAAGCGAACTGCTGTGCCATGTGGCTGACAGTGTGCTGCGTCTGCTGGGCCTTGGCCCACTGCCCGCCAGCGTACGTGCGGCTTTCCGACACCCGCATGAGGACTTTTGGCTGCCCATCCATCCCCGCGTGGGGCAGCGGCTGGGGCTGCCCTTTGTCACACCAGAGCGACGCTATCCCATCTTTGGGCGGCAGTTGACCCATAGCCAGTATGTCAGTGCCTATCTGGCCTGCCGCCAGCATAATGTCACTGACCTGCTGGGCTTTTTGCAGAATCTGGCGGATGATACCCTGTCCACCGCACATCCCGTATCCTGCTGACACAGGACAACAGCATCGCATCTTGGCAGCATAAGGAGCAAGCGGACAGGGCAGATGAATCCGCCCGCTTGCTCCACCTGTGGGCATCCGTTACACTGCCATAAACGGCTGCTACAGGCAGCAAAGGAGAAAAAGCATGAATGTACTCCTGATCAATGGCAGCCCCCATGCCAGGGGCTGCACCCATACCGCCCTTACCACCGTGGCTGCCCAGCTGGAAAAACAGGGCATCGCCAGCCAAATGATACATGTGGGCATGGACGCTGTGCGCGGTTGCATTGCCTGCCGCAAATGTGCCGACACCGGCCGATGTGTCTTTACTGACGACAAGGTCAATGAGACCATTGACCTGCTGCGTCAGGCTGATGGACTTGTGGTTGGTTCACCCGTCTATTATGCCGGGCCCAATGCCACGCTCTGCGCCTTTCTTGACCGTCTTTTCTATATGAAGGCAGCTGGCTATGCCTTGAAGCCGGCTGCCGCCGTGGTAAGCTGCCGCCGTGGTGGAGCCAGTGCGGCCTTTGACCGGCTGAACAAATACTTTACCATTGCGCGTATGCCTGTGGTCAGCTCCCAATACTGGAATTCCGTCCACGGCAATACACCGGAGGAGGTCATGCAGGACAGGGAAGGCTTGCAGACCATGCGTACGCTGGCCGATAACATGGCCTGGCTCATCAAGTGCATTGCTGCGGGCAAGGCCGCTGGTATTCTGCCGCCCGTGCCTGAGGCATGGGAAAAGACCAACTTTATTCGCTAAACCGGTCGCACGGCCTGACAGTCCTCTCCCGGCTGGTCTGCCACAGGCCAGTCGGGACAATTGGCTGTCCCCTGCACTGTCTGTATGGCGTGAGGGCAGCATTTCCATCGTTTTTGCCGCCTTGCGAAAGGCGATTCCCTTGGCTATACTGACGTAAGTCGACTGGTAACGGTCGGCCATAATAGCGGCCAGGCACGGTTCTGACCGGGAGGCATCTGCGTGCGGCGTTTTTATCAGGAAAGCTGGCAGGGTATTCCCTTTACTGCCTTTTCTCATATTTCTTTCTTTCATCTGGCAGGCCCCAAGTTTTACGCCACATTTTACGAGGAACTGTTCCGGCGTTACAAAAGCTGGGATGGTCTCCCGGCTGCATGGCGCAACAACAAGCAGACTGATGTCCGTTGGCTGGCGGCTCGTCTGCGTGAACGGCAGGCTGCGGCCGGGCCGGATGCCCCCCCCCTGCGGGTGCTCTCCATCGGCAGCGGCGTTGGCTATATGGAAAAGCTCCTGCTTGATGCTGTGCCGGGGCTGGAACTGCACGTCAACGAACCCAGTACCGTAGGCATGAAGTGGCTGCGTCAGTACATCCCGGCCGAGCGTATTTATATAGGGCTACCACCGCTCTGTCTGCCGCCTGACATCCAGTACGATATGATCTATCTTTCTGCAGTGGATTACGGCATCCACAGTTCGGATCTGGTGCGTTTGCTGCGGGCTTTGCGGGTACAGCTGGCCCCCGGCGGTGAATTGTTGTGCCTTTCCGCATCCCTGTTGGAAGAGGATTCCTTTATCGGCAGCTTTGTCAATGCCCTCAAAATTATCATCCGTGGCTTTTTGCACTATCTGGGTATCCGGCGGCAACAGTTTTGGGGCTGGCGGCGTACCCGTGCGGAGTATCTGCAACTTTTCAAACAGGCTGAATTTGATGAAATTCAGGACGGTTGGATCAACGATACCTTCAACACCTATTGGATCCGCGGCTTCTGTGGCATAAGCCGATAGGAGAACACCGAGTCCATCCATGCCAGCATATGTCGGATATTTGCTAAGACTTGACAGATGCCGGATAGCTTGGATATAGTACATTATTCGGGTCGTTAACTCAGTAGGTAGAGTATCTGCCTTTTAAGCAGAGAGTCGCAGGTTCGAACCCCGCACGACCCACCAATAAAATCAAGAGGTTACGGTGACAAGCCGTAATCTCTCTTTTTTTTGTCCCCGCACCAACTCGGTTCGGGGCTGACGATAAACATTGATTATTTTGACGGCACTGCTTGTATATGCGCTATCCCAAGGATAGAAAAATTACCAATCGATGACTGCCTGAAAAATCAGATAGAAGAGAAGATGTAGGTAGCCTATCGTGCCGTTTATAGCAGGAAACTGCTCAAACATCGTGGTTATCCCCCTGTTGCAAGCTCACAATCAACGTCATGTGACAGAAAAGTTGTGCTTGCAGACCAGTGATAAAAAACAGACGGCTATCAACTCCATCGTTTCTTGGTGGAGTTGATGCCGGATGCACTTGACAAGTGATATGATTTTTATACCATATCACCATGAAATTTGAGTATGATCCAGCAGAAAGTTCCGCGAATAAAGTTAAGCATGGTCTTGATTTTGAGGAGGCTCAAGCTCTGTGGGAAGACGACAACCTGCTTATTTTTCCACTGCGCTTTGAAGATGAGCCGAGACAAGCTTGTATCGGGAAAATATCCGGGAAATGCTGGACTGTCATTATAACCTGCCGATGTTCTGTCGTAAGGATTATTTCTGTACGACGCTCACGAAAGGACGAGGTTCATGCCTATGAAAGCGAGTGATTTTGATTCTCAGTTTGACGATGGAGCAAGTGTTATTCCCCACGCTGATATGGACAAGGCAGAACGGCCTAATAAGCTAAGGCGCGTTAACGTAGATTTCCCACAGTGGATGGTAGATTCGCTGGATAAGGAGGCCGCTCATCTTGGTGTGAGTCGGCAAGCCCTGGTTAAAGTATGGATTGCCAACTGCCTGTCACGCGAGGCGCACAGTCTGCGCTGATAGATGTCCTAAAGCACATATGCGTAGCGGCAAAGCGTCCGATATTGAGTATGGAGTTCGTGGCTTTGATCTGAAAGCATCCAGATATTTGAGTCCCAAGGCGGTAGATTATGGACTTCTCACGGCTCATGTCTCTTTCCCTGCTGAATAAC
Source organism: Desulfovibrio sp. (assembly GCA_017415765.1). Taxonomy (GTDB): domain Bacteria; phylum Desulfobacterota; class Desulfovibrionia; order Desulfovibrionales; family Desulfovibrionaceae; genus Desulfovibrio. The sequence continues at coordinate 27,098 of JAFQED010000068.1, forward strand.
GGTGGTATGGACTTGTTCCTTGACCGTCTTTCCGCTCATTTGGATACAAAAGCTGAACCCGCGTATAAAAGCGGTAAGACAATGCTGGCCGAAGCTCTGACAGGGCAAATGCGGGCTGATGAAGCTGTTATGCGTCAGGGAGCGCGTAATGCAGGAGAGGGAGTCAAGATTGCCGAGATAGCGA
>JAFQED010000069.1 GCA_017415765.1 Desulfovibrio sp.
GCTGTACGGCTACTCGCGATATTACGTAAAATACGTTCTTCCTCTGCGGAACAAGTAATTTCTCGTGCTCTCCGTGCCATAACTGCTCCAATTTTTGGAGTAGTATATATTTATATCATTATTTTTGCAATTAGACACTAGCCAGGGCAATCGCATGAAGCCATTTACCATTTTCAGGAACGAATTTTTGTTTGAAGGTGCGGGCGGCCGCCACAAGGCCTGCCCTGACATTTGCGTCTGTTCAAACAGCAGATTTACCGTGGTTGCGCTCCGATATATCCCCTGCTATAAAGATATACAAACGCAGATACAGGATAGCCAAACCTTGCTGACCTTGCCGGAGACATTGTCAGAACACCTCGTACACCCCCAGAAGTATCGGAGCAGACATGGCCCTTGACCAATCCGCCAGAAGCCGGCAGCGCAGCTACGAAGACACTATCATTAACTATGTTAACGACGAGCAAGGGCATATCATCACCCTGAGTGACGACCAGAGCTTCATCACCCAGGTGCGCGTGACCCTTGCCAAGGCACTGGGGCTTACTTCGCCCGACCTTGTCACCAGCATCATCGACCCCCACCAGCTTTTGAATGCCATACGCGGTCTTGTTGGGCGGCATCCTGCCCCAACCCTTTTCATTGAGCGCATCCTTGCCGGGCAGGATCTCAGCTTTCTGGTGAGCCAGGCGCGGCAGACCTTTGCCGCTCTCCGTATCATTGTGCTGACCACCGATATGCAGCGCGACAGGCTGATGCTGCTGCACGAGGCAGGGGCGGACAATTTCATTGCCAAGCCTGTTTCGGCCAATACGCTTATTGAAAAGATGGCCTGCACCCTGAGTCCGCAAAGTCGGCTTGGCAAGGCTATTGACCATGCCAAACGTCTGCTGGGCTGCCAAAAATACCAGGAGGCCCTGGCCGCCTGCCGCAAGATCCTTGAGGTCAAGCCCGGATATGCTGCGGCATGGCTGATCATCGGGGATGTGGAACGCGCCCTGAAGGATTATGAAAAGGCCCGCATTGCCTATGAAAACGCCAGCAAGTCTGCCGATGTCTATCTTGCGCCCATGCAGCGACTGGCCGAGATGTACGGCGAACAGGGGGACACCGATCGTCAGATGCAGTACCTGCAAAAGTTGGACGAACTTTCGCCCCTCAACGTGAATCGCAAGATCTCCCTTGGAGAACTGCACCTTGCCAAGGGCGATACCGAGGCCGCCGAAGCCCTGTTTGACAAGGCCATGACCCAGGTCACCAAAGAGGCCATGGACAGTATCAGCTCGCTTTCCGGGCGCATCGCCTCTATTTATGCAGACAAGGGCGTGCCGGGCAAGGCGGAAAAATTCTTGCGCGAAAGCATCAATATCAAGGGCAAGTTCCTCTCGCGCAGCGACCTGATGCTCTTCAACCAGCTTGGTATCAGCCTTCGCCAGCAGGGACGCTGGATGGACGCCATCACCGAGTACAAACGCGCCATCAAGATCGCCCCTGATGACGAAAACCTCTACTATAACATGGGCATGGCCTTTGCCGAGGGCAATGACTTCATCCAGGCCAAGGCCAACCTGCTCAAAGCACTGGATCTCAATCCCGACCTGACCGCTGCCAGCCCCAACATAGCCTACAACTTTGGCGCGGTCTTTTTGCAATCACACGAGCGCGAGAGGGCAGCACAGTTCTTCCAAATGGCACTCCAGCAAAAGCCGGACTTCCCCGCCGCCATAGAGGGCTTGAAACGGGCCGGGGGATAGGAAGCCTCTATAGCATTTTTTGATTGAAACACTCCGTGTTTCAATCCATACGCTGCCTACGCTTCCCCGCATGGCGGGACAAGCGCGGAAAAAACGCGGTTTTTCCGCTTGCTTACGGCGCGGGCGTCCGCTTTGCGTCCGCCAGAGCGATGCCATTTTCAATGGCATTTCGCTCTAAGAAGAGCCTTTGCCGGAATTTTGACTTGCTGGGGCTGTGCAGAGGAGACCCTCTGCGCCAAGCTGCCGCCCATGGGGTGTCTGACGACGATGGCAAAGTATTTGCAAAGACAAGTGCAGGCAAGATTGCAAAGGCTGTGCAAGGCAATGCAGGGGACATGGCAGACTGTGCCGTGCCGGCAATGCCTCTGCCCGCAGCACGGCCAGCTACACGGTTCACAAGGGGACTGTACCATGATTTGCCGCAAAACCGCCACCATCCTTTGTGCCAGTCTTGGGGGCAGTCTGCTTCTGCTGGTGCTGCTGGCGGGCTTTGTGCCACAGACCGAAGGCCCGGAGGTGCGGCGCAAGGCCAGCGACATGGTGGTGCACCTGCAACCGCAAGACCTGCCCAGCCCCATTGTGGCAGCCAGCCGGGGGGGACGATCCTGGGCCGTGCGTCAAATGGTGCAGCAGCCTGTACATGTCTCCCCCCAGCAGCCTGGGTACGAATCTGTTGCCAGCAGAGATGCTGCGGCATCAGGCATGAGGGCGTCCATAGCTGCGGCAAAGCAGCACGTGGTCAGCTTTGGGCCGGACGGAGTGCGCCTTGTCATGGGGGGGCAGGGTTTGCTTTACAGCGTGGTCCCTGCCCGTAGCACAGCTCTCACGCCACTGCTGCCGCTGGATGGAGCTTCACAGCCTGTCCTGTTGACAGCCCAGCCACAGGAATACGGCGACAGCCTGGATGCACAGGGCCGTCCTGTACGCTGGGCCAGTGAGCAGCCCTGCTTCACGGCCTACAGCCCTCGTGTCCTGCCTGCGGTACTGCCCAGTTTTGGCCTGTGGCCCGTGGGGGATTCCCTGAGCAAGGCGCAGTATTACCGCCAATTGGTGGAAGATTTTTCACGCCGCTACGGGCTGGACATGGATCTTGTTTTTGCCATCATCCACAGCGAAAGCAATTTCAGGCCCACTCTTGTCAGCAGCAAGTCGGCCATGGGGCTGATGCAGCTTTTGCCCAGCACGGCCGGGGGAGAAGTACACCGTTTTCTCTATGGTCGCAACGGCAATGTGGGGCTGGCAGACCTGAGCGAACCGGAAACCAATATCCGCTACGGTACGGCCTATCTGCACATCTTGATGACCCGCTATTTCCATGATGTGCGCGATCCCCTGGCCCGCGAATACTGTGTGGTGGCAGCCTACAACATGGGGCCCAACCGTCTGCTCCGCATATTTGGCAAGGACAACAGCGAGGCAGTGGCACGCATCAACAGCATGAGTGCGGCAGAATTGTATGAAGAACTGACCGTTCGTCTGCCCATCCGGGAAACGCGCTTCTATGTGGCCAAGGTACAACACATGAAGGGCCGCTTTGCCGCCGGACTGGACTGAACCACAGCAGCCCCAGGCCCAACATACATACCAGCGTCTCTGTCTGCCAAGAGACATATCGCTTCATGGGCCTAGCCGGAACACTCCGTAAAAAAACCTTGAGCCACGGCATAAAAGTGGGTATCAGAAACAAAATGTTTCTGAAGGAGCTCTCATGAAAATACGTTATCTCTTCCCCCTGCTGCTTTTCTGCTGCTGCCTTCTGCCTGCCTGTCAGCAAGGAGAAGGCACGGAAAGCCGTCCGGGGCTGGCGATCGTTGATATGGCCCGCGTCATGCGTGACAGCGAACCGGGCAAGGCCGGTGTGCAGTTTTTGGAAGCCATGCAGGCCAGTATGCAGCAGGAACTGGACACCATCCAGCAAAAGCTGGAAAAGGATGCCGACAATGAAGCCCTGCAACTGGAGTTGCAACAGGTGCTGATGACTTCGCAGCAGCGCATCCAGACCGAACAGCAGAATGTGGTTACCATCCTGTATGACACCGCCCAGCGCGTCATCAATAGCTATCGCGAGCAGCAGGGTTTTTCGGTTATCCTGGCTGCCGAAGCAGCCGCCGCGTACAGTACTTCAGCCGATGTCACCAATGCCATCATTGCCGAGCTGAACAAGCAGGACATCAGCTTCAAGCCTGTGACCACGCCCCCTGCCAAGTCTGAAGCTGATGCAAAGGGCGAGGATGCTGCCAAGGCAGAAAATAAGGCAGATGCTGTACCTGCGGCCAAGCCCGAACAACCTGCACCCGACAGCAAAAAAGATAGCAAGGCTGGACAATAGCCTTAGAGCGAAGTGCCCGCCATACCCTATCCTTAAAGCCCCTGCCAGGGGCTTTTTTGTGGTCTCAAGCCAAATACCCCACGTCAAAGCATCTTCATAACATTCTGTAATTATTGATAAAATAAAAAAATACTTGCAATAGTCCCGGCGATTGCTTAGATATGGGACTCCAAACCAACAGCGAGGCCAAGCATGACCCGTAAAGACAGAACCGAAGGCATTTACAGTCGCCGTGAAGTGCTGGACGAAAGCGAACGCCGCCAGTACTGCCTGATCCAGCTCAAAGACCTGCTTTCTCACGCCTACCGCTATTCCGAAGACGTGAAAAAGCGTTTTGACCGTGCCCAGTTCAATGTGGAGAAGTTCAAAACCCTCTCTGACATCAAACATATCCCCATCCTCAAAAAGAAAGAGCTTATCTTTCTGCAGTCCATGGGGCCACGGTTGGGCGGCTTGCTGACCAAGGACATTGGCGAACTGAAGCGCATCTTTCTGTCTCCCGGCCCTATTTTTGACCCCGAAGATCGTGGCGAGGACTATTGGGGCTATACCGAAGCCTTCTACTCTGTGGGCTTTCGGCCTGGCGATGCGGTGCAAAATACCTTCAATTACCAGCTCACCCCGGCGGGCCTGATGTTTGAAGAACCGCTGCGCAACCTGGGCTGCGCTGTCATCCCTGCCGGGCCGACCGATGCTGGCACCCAGCTGGACATCATGCAGAAACTGCGCGTCTCCGGTTATGTGGGTACACCCAGCTTCCTGATGCACCTGGCACAAAAGGCTGAAGAAAAAGGGCTCAACCTCCGCAAGGATCTTTTTCTTGAGGTGGCCTTCGTTACGGGGGAACGCCTGTCGGAGCGGATGCGTAACCAGATGGAAAAGAAGTACGACCTGCTCATGCGGCAGGGATACGGCACGGCAGATGTGGGTTGCATCGGCTACGAGTGCTTCCACAGGACAGGGCTGCATATCGCCAACCGCTGCTATGTGGAAATTTGCCACCCCGATACCGGCATCCCGCTCAAGGATGGCGAAGTGGGCGAAATCGTGGTCACGGCCTTCAACAAGACCTACCCGCTCATCCGTCTTGCGACAGGCGACCTCTCCTACATTGACCGCAGCCCCTGCGCCTGTGGCCGTACCAGCCCGCGTCTGGGCAGCATCGTAGGCCGCGTGGATACGACTGCCCGCATTATGGGCATGTTTGTGTATCCGCATCAGGTTGAACAAATCATGAGCCGCTTTGACGAGATCAAACGCTGGCAGATCGAAGTCACCAACCCCGGCGGCATTGATGAAATGGTTCTCTTTGTGGAAGCCAGCAGCTTCAAGCGCGAGGAAGAGCTGCTGCACCAGTTCCGCGAAAAGATCAAGCTGCGCCCCGAACTGCGCATCCTTGCACCGGGCAGTCTGCCCCCGCAGATCCGTCCCATCGAGGACAAACGGCACTGGGATTAAACCCCGGCTGTATATGCAGCCCGTCACGATAGCGGCTGCGTGTGACAGGCATCCAATATCCCGTCCCTGCCCCTTGGCAGGGACGGGATCTGCTGCTATCCTCCTGTCGGCTTGTTGCCAGCCTGTCTGTCCTGTACAGCGTGCCACCCAACCAAGGACTGAGCATGTCCGCACTGTTGCCGCGCATTTTTTACCTTCTGGCGGCTTTCGCCATTCTGCTGCTGCTGTGGCCCAATCCTGTCACGCTGTTTATGGCTGCTTGTTTTTCCTGTTTGACCCTGCCCATCTACAGGCGGCAGCTGTGCCGGGCCAAGCTGCGTATCCGTCAGTTGGAACGGCACTGGCCCCAGGGTTTCAGGCGGCGTTTCTGCACGGCCTGCCTCCGCCAGCAGCCCATGTACGGCTATATCATCTTTATCATCTCCACCCTGGTCATCCCCGTGGGTACACTGGTGTTGCTGGTTTCGCCACAGGCAGCCGCAGGGCTGGCCCGCTTGCGTGAATTGCGCGAAAACAATTTTCAGTTGCCGGAACACTGGCAGCGATCCATCCGGGAGATGCTCGACACTCTGCCCGATATTCCCAGCATCGAACAATCCTTCAATGACCTTGTCAAAAATCTGGACAGCATGGCCTCTGACGCTGTGGGCATGCTGGTCAGCCACAGTTTTGACGTGCTGGGCGGCACCATGAACGTGCTGTGGACAACCTTTCTCTTCCTGACCCTGACCGTCATCTTTACAGCCTATGCCCGGCCCATCCGCATCATGGCGGGGCGGCTTTTCCAGATGCCGCAGCAACAGCTGCACCGCTTCATCCACGCCATCTATCGGGCCTTGCGGGCCATCATGCTGGGTGTGGTGCTGGTGGCCCTTGCTCAGGGGTTCTTGTGTGGCATTGGCTTTGCTGTGGCCGGGGTCAACCAGCCCGCCTTCTGGGGTATGCTGGCCGCGCTGGTGGCTCCCATCCCCATGGTGGGCACAGCCCTTGTCTGGCTGCCGCTGTGCATCTCGCTCTGGTTCACGGGTAAGACCATGGCAGCTGTAGGGCTGGGGCTTTGGGGGATGTTGGCCGTGACCAGTGTGGACAATGTGCTGCGCCCCCTCTTTTTACGGCAAGGTATTGATGCCCCCTTCTTTGTGCTTATCCTTGCCATCCTTTGCGGGCTGGCCAGCTTTGGGCCGGTGGGGCTTATAGCCGGGCCTGTCCTGTTGGCTTTTGCCATTCAGGCAAGGAAGGAGGCCGACCACATCTATCCAATGCCATGAACAGCCGCTTTTCCTGCACAACATCAGCCCGGCAGGATGTCTGCCACTCCCTGCGGGCATGGCTGCGCGTCTGCCAATGCGCGTGCGGCCTTGTACCGCTCTGCCTGGCCCTGTTCCTGCTTGTCCTGCCTGTTCTTACCCCTCCCTGCCAGGCTGCGGACAGCAAGAGCAGCAAGGGCAGTCTGCCGGTACGCGCAGCCATCCTCATGGACTTGCGTACCGGGCGCATCCTTTACGAGCAACGGGCCGACATGGCCATCCCCCCTGCATCGCTGACCAAGGTCATGACCTCCTTTCTGGCCCTGGATGCGGTCAAGACCAAGCGTACCCGGCTTGGCAGCAAGGTGCGTATCAGCAAACACGCAGCGGGGCGGGGTGGTTCCAGCATGCACCTGCGCGCCGGGGAACGGGTGCCTCTCGTACGTCTGCTAACGGGCATGGCCGTAGCCTCCGGCAACGATGCTGCCACGGCTGTGGCCCAGCATGTGGGGGGCAGTGTCCAAAAATTTGTCCGCAGCATGAATCGCAAGGCCCGCCAATTGGGTATGCGCCACACGGTTTTCAAAAATCCCAGTGGTCTGCCCGCAGCCGGGCAAAAAACCACGGCTCGCGACATGGCCCTGCTGGGCCGAGCTTATCTCAGGGCGCACCCGCAGGCACTGCGCTTCCATAATACGCGTTTTTTTCTGCACAAGGGGAACACCATGCGCAATACCAATGCCCTGCTGGGTAAGGTCAGGGGAGTCAATGGCCTGAAAACCGGCTGGACAGTGGCATCGGGCTATAATCTCATTGCCACGGCCCAGCGCGGCAAGGTACGTCTGCTGGCCGTGGTGCTGGGTGGCAAGACCAGAGTCATACGTGACGAAACCACCCGACGTCTGCTGGAAGCGGGCTTCCATCATCCAAAATCCCCCAAGAAAATCCGCCAGCGGCTGGCCCGTGGCCGCTAGGCAGGTTTACCGACAAGGCACACGAGACGCAGCGCATGGCTTGACCAGAAGCCGCCCCCGGCTTATGCTGTACATAGTATTTGCAATAGCTTCAACCCAACAACGGAGGCTTGCCGCATGTTCGGCATCGGGATGCAGGAAATTCTTATCATATTGGTCATCGGTCTGCTTATTTTTGGGGCCAACAAACTGCCCGAAATTGGTGGTGGGCTTGGACGGGCCATCCGCAACTTCCGCCGGGCCTCCTCTGAGCCGGACGAAATAGACATTACTCCCAAGGACAAGAAGGTCGCGTCACCCTCCGATGACGATGCCCCCAAGTCCTGAACACAGATGAGGACACGCCCATGAAAGCAGAACAGATTTCCGTATTTCTGGAGAATCGGGCTGGCCGTCTGGCCGAAGTCACCGATACCCTGGCTCAGGCCGGTATCAACATCCGCGCCCTCTCTCTGGCAGATACCTCTGATTTTGGTATTCTGCGCCTCATCGTCTGTGACCACGAAAAGGCCAAGGCCGTGCTGAAAGAAAAGGGCTTTACCCTTGGCCGTACCAGCGTTGTGGCTGTGGAAGTGCCAGATCAGCCTGGTGGGCTGAACTCCGTGCTGGAGCTGGTTTCTGCCAACGGCATCAATGTGGAATATATGTACGCACTGGCCCAGCGCATCAGCGACAATGCCGTGATGATCTTCCGTTTTGACAAGGTGGAACAGGCCGCAGACCTGCTGGAAGAAAAAGGCTTTACCATCGTGCCGGGCGACAAGCTCTGCAGTTACTAACACAAATGATCGCATACGCCAGCTGACACGATGGATGCTGTTGGACGTAAGTCCGATGTGCTACAGAGTGCCTTACAGCAAAGCTTTTTCTGCGGGCAGCCCATGAGGCTGCCCGTTTTCTGTCAGACAGGCCTCAGCCCTCTTTTACAGTCCAGCCCGCAGTGGTCAACATGGCCGTGCTGACAGCCCCCTGCCGCAACAGGCGTAATCCCCCATTGGGCAGGCTCTCAACCAGGGTGGAAGGCAAGCCCCCCCCCGGCACCTCCTCCGCACAGCCGGGCACGAGCAGCCCGCCTTCTGTCGCGGCCAGCGCGTCCAACAGGGCCGGAGAAAGTTCATCCACTGTGCGGGCCGGGGGCTGCCCACTCAGGTTGGCACTGCTGGCTGTGAGCAAGCCTGCCGCCAGGTGCGCCAGACGCGCAGCCAGAGGATGCGGGCTGACCCGTACCGCCAACTTGCCCCTGGCATTGACCACCTGCGGCGCAAGTGCGGGATTGGACGCTACCCGTACGGGCAAGAGCAGGCTCAGAGGGCCGGGCCAGAACTGGGCCGCCAGCAAGGCGTCCGCCCCTTCCAGCCGGGCTACATTGCCTACCTGAGCAGTATCGAACGCCAGTAGGGGCAGTGGTAGCTGGACGGGCCGCCCTTTAAGCTGGTAGATTCGTGCAACAGCATCAGCCCGTGAGGCCAGGCAGCCCAGAGCGTAAAATGTTTCGGTGGGAAAGAGCAAAACCCCGCCCGTCCGCAAGTGCTGGGCCGCAGCGCGAACCTGCGTAAAAACGGGGATATTCGGAGGCAGAGTCATGTCAGGCAAGGCAGTGCGGCTCATTGCTGTGGGCCGGTTGAAAAGTGCACACTGGAAGGACGCTGCCAGCCAGTATCTGGAACGCATCTGCCGTAGCCGCCCGCTGGAGCTTACCGAATTGCGCGATGGTGACGCGGCCCTGCCCGTGGCACAGCGCAACGCGCAGGAAGGCAAGCGTATCCTTGAGGCCCTTGCCCCGCAGGATGTTCCACTGGTACTTGACGAACGCGGGCAGGAGCTGACTTCCACCGGGCTGGCAGAACTGTTGCGCCGCCTTGACCACGAAGCGGCGGGGCGGCCCTGTTTTATCGTGGGTGGAGCGTGGGGGCTGGACGAGTCCGTGCGCCAGCGCGCACGCCGCTGTCTGCGCCTTTCGGCCATGACCTTTCCGCACGAGTTGGCGCGGGTCATCCTGCTGGAGCAAATTTACCGGGCCGAGTGCATCCGCCGCAAGGTCCCCTACCACCACTGAATCAGAGGACTTCATAGATCCGGGCAAAGACATTGTCATACACCAGCTTGAAGTAAGGAGAAAAGCGCGTGTCCTGTGGATGGGCCAGCAAGAGCTGCACCATGAGCGAATTGTACAGTCGCTGATCCACGGCCAGTTTTTCATCCGTGACGCGGTTGAAAAGAAAATTCACATTGCGGCGCGATCCCAGAAAAGCCCGCTGTTCCTCCGGCCCGGCCTCGGGGTGGGCGTCAAACCACTCCTGCACATAGTTACGGCTGGTGACGCCTGTTTCCTCAAAAACGCTGATGGACGAGGCATGGATGCTTTCAGCCCGCCCTTCAAGGCGTACCTCGCCTGTGTCCAGCCTGTAGGCCACAGCCTGTGGCACAATGGAAAGTGCGCCGCCCTCGCCGCGCTTCTCCACAAAATTCCAGTTCCCGAAATTGCTGATCCAAAAGCCGAGGCGTAGCATCTCAAAGCTGACCACCACAAACAGTCTGCCCTCGGATTCCACCAATGGGGTATCCGGCGAGCGCAATTTGTCCATCAGGGCCTGTGCAGCCTGTCCGTCCAGCCCGGCAAAAACATCCCCCGGTTCCCCCCCCGCCTGGGCCGTATAGCGGACAAGCTGACGGGCAAAACGGGGATTGTCTGTGGCAAAGACCGCCGCAGGCAGGTAGAGTGATGGCCCGGCGTGCTGTGCGCCATCAGCAATGGTGGCCCGGCGTGCAAAGTGGTGGGCGGCATAGCCCCAATCCCACCACAGCCAGAGCCGGGCATCCGCAGGGGTGACACTGCGCGCCCGTAGAAGGGCCTCGGCATGGCGGCGGTTGATCATGGGGCCTTGCGACATGGCAGGGATCATCTGCACGAAGGGGATGACCAGCACGGCTCCCAGCAGGGCCGAGGCCAGCACACCGGCCCACGCCCCACGCAAAGGCTGGCGCACGATACGCCGCAGTAACCAGTAGAGCGGCAGACTCAGCCCCACAGCCATGACAGGTGCGCCAAACATGACCATCCTGCCACCCAGTTTGGTACTGAGCAGCCCCAGTGCTGCCAGCGGCAACAAAAACAGAGCCCCCGGTCTGCGAAACACCACCACGGCAAAGCCCAACAGCCCCAATGCCGAGGCTTCCATCCACGGATGAAAATAGGGCAGCAGGGCTGGCAGGCTCAGATCCTGTACTTCGATGATAGACTGGGCCACCGAGGGATAAACAAGGCTTACCCCCGTTCCTGTAGCCTTCACATCGCCCGCACTTTTAAGATAGGCCCCGGCGTGGTTGATGATGGTGGTCACGATACCGCCACCCAACAGCAAGCCCAGCACACCGAGCCACAGCAGACACAGGGTCAGCGGTTTGCACAAAACACGTCGCAAGGCCCAACCGTCAGGTGCACCGGACGCAATGATCACCAGCGTCCCCACCAGACCGGCAGGGCCAGCCAGACTGGGCAGGGCATAGGCCAGTGAACCAAGCAAGAGCATGATACGCCGCCCGCGTGGGGCCAGAGCCAGGCTCATAAAGGCCAGCAAACCTACATTGTAGCGGACAAGATAGGGAAAGACCGAATGCCATTCCTGCGTCCACCACGAAAGCAGCCCGGAAACACCCAACAGCAACAGCCATTGCCAGCGCAGGGGGTTCCCCAGCCGCTCGGCTGCCATGCCCTCGCCATCCAGCAAATGTCTGCCCAGCCCCGTGCTGATGGCCAGTTTGCGCAGCAGCATCCGGGGCAAGAGCATATAGCGCATGGCCCAGCAAGCCGGGATCAGCGTCATCAGCAAGGGGAAAAACAGGGTCACCAGATCGGTATCATAATAGCCCAGGAGAGTACGGGCCAGAAAACCCGGAGCCAGTGTGGTCAGCAGCCCCGCAACCACCCCGGCCTCCATGCTGCCCAGGGCCCAAACCCAGATATAGACCACTAGGGCCACAAGACTGGACAGCACCGCCGGAAACCAAAAGGCCACTGTTGCCGGTCGTGTCCCCAGCAACCCGGCCAGCCCCCGCAGCATCTCACTCATGGGATGCCCGGCAGCCAGTCCAAAATTTTCCGCTCCGGCTACCCAGTGATAGGCATCGTGGGTGGCCAGCAACCACTCCGGCCCAAGACGGTATTCCGGATCCTGCCAGCTGGGCCATTCGGCCATGCGCAGGGCAAAAGCCAGCCCCAGGGTCAGCAGCCCCCAGAACAGACCGCGCAGCCAGTAGGCCCGCCCGATCTTTGGCAGGATCTCCGGCAAGGACGTTACTGCCGTCTGCGACTTTGTATTCATGCCCCTTCCCTTGTCGGTGCTGCGTCAGGCGCAGGTGTCACGGCCCAGAGCCACCGCTCGTCCCCATCAGCCTGATAGGAACGCCCGCTCAGCAATCGCCAGCTCGCAGGCAAGGCAGCAGGAGGGGCTTCACGCGCCATGATGATGACAAGGCCCTCCGGTGCAAGCCACGGGCCAGTCAGGGCCAGCAACTCTGGCCACGGCATGAAGGCCCGGCTCATGATACAGTGGGGGGGCAACTGCTTCGGGACAAAGTCCTCTACCCGTCCATGAAAGACACTGGTTCCAGGTAAGGAGATGCGGCGCAGTACACTGGCAAGGAACAGGGCACGCTTTTGCCGGGCCTCTATCAGTACATGGCTGCCACGATCAAAGGCCATCCGTAGCGGGATACCGGGCAGACCTGCGCCAGCCCCCAGATCCCAGCAACGCGGAGCTTGCGGCAGGGGCAAGTCGTGCAGGAAGGCAGCCAGATAAAAGCTGTCCACCACCAGCCGCGTCCATATGTCGCGCCACGAACGTCCACCCACCAGATTCATGCGTGCGTTCCACTGACAGAGCATTTCCAGATAACAGGCCAATGGCTCCAGTGCCCCGCTCGGTACGGGGGCATCCTCTCTGGCCATGAGGCGGGCAAGTTCCTTTCTGTCAACAGTCACGGGCATGGTGGTCATCCTGCTGGTAGGGCACTGACTGCAGTCATAGCCCTGCCACGCCGGACTTGCAAGCCCTGCGCCGATAACGTACAAAGACAGCTCTCAAGCCAGCAGCAGTATCACGGGAGTATAGACATGACCCAAACAGCGTTGCTCTTTCCCGGCCAGGGTTCACAAGTCCCCGGCATGGGGCGCGCACAGGCCGAAGCCGACAGCGAGGCCATGCAGTTCTGGAAGCAGGCCGAGCGCGTCAGCGGGCTGCCCCTGCGCGAGATATACTGGGAAGGTGACGAGGCCGCCATGAGCGATACCCGCGCCCTGCAACCTGCCCTGACCGTCGTCAACCTGAATCTCTGGCGTCTTTTGGCCGGACGGCTGAAGCCGCTGGGGGCAGCCGGGCACAGCCTTGGCGAATTCAGTGCCTTGGCCGCTGCCGGGGTGCTTTCTCCCGAAACCGTGCTGGAAATCACCGCCCTGCGTGGCCGCCTGATGGCAGAAGCCGACCCGCAGGGTACTGGTGGCATGGCAGCCCTGCTCAAGCTGGAAGAAAGCAGCGTGGCCGAAATTGTGGACGAAGCCGCACAGGAAAGTGGTCTGCCCCTGCTGGTGGCCAATTACAATACGCCGGGCCAATTCGTTATCAGCGGTGCGCGGGAGGCCGTAGCCCTGGCCTGTCAAAAATGCAAAGCCCGCAAGGGGCGCAGCATGGAGCTGAAAGTGAGCGGAGCTTTCCACAGCCCCATGATGGGCGAGGCCAACAGGGAGCTGGGACAGGTCTTGTCCAGGGCCCACTGGCACAAACCCCGCTTCCCCGTTTATTGCAACATTGACGGCATGCCCGCAGCCGATGGGGAAGGTCTGAAGGAAAAATGCCTGCTCCAGATGGTTTCTTCCGTGCGCTGGATAGAAACCGTGCGCCGCCTCCATGCCGATGGCGCACGCTGCTGGCTGGAACTTGGCCCCAAGGCCGTACTCGGCAAAATGACGGCCCCCTGCCTGGCCGGTATAGCCGATGAGGCTGACCTGCGGGTAGAACTTGTCCATGACGCGGCCAGTGCCGCTGCCCTGACCCTCTAAAAATTTTCCGAGGAAGCCATGCGCGCCATCCATGTCCTGCATCAGGCCCTTGAAACCATCCTGCGCGAAGAAGATCTCCCCCTGCCCGAAAAACTGGTCATCGAGCCGCCGCGCGATGCCCGCCACGGAGACCTGTCCACCAACGCCGCTATGCTGCTGGCCAGGGTTGCCAAAACAAACCCGCGTGAGTTGGCCCAAAAACTGGCCCAACGCCTGCCCGAACTCTGCCCCGACATCATCCGGGCCGAGGCCGCCGGGCCGGGCTTTTGCAATGTGACCTTCAGTCAGGATTTCTGGCGGCAGACCGTGCTGGAGGCCGAGGCCGCCGGTACAGACTGGGGTAACAGCCATGCCGGAGCCGGGCAGAAAGTGCTGCTGGAATACGTTTCGGCCAATCCCACCGGGCCGCTCCATGTGGGGCATGGCCGGGGTGCCGCCGTGGGGGACAGCCTGGCCCGTCTGCTGCGCCGCACCGGGTATACCGTGGATACGGAATACTACATCAACGATGCTGGCAAGCAGATGCAGATCCTTGGCCTTTCGGTCTGGCTGCGTGTGCAGGAGCTGGCCGGACGCGCCCCCACACTGCCCGAAGACTTTTACCGGGGCGACTACATCATTGATATTGCCCGCCGTCTGCTGGAAGCAGAGCCAGGCCTGGCCGACTTGCCCGAAGCCCAGGGGCTTGACCGCTGCCGCGAATTTGCTGTGGAGGACATCCTCAACGGTATCAAGGCTGACCTGCGCGAATTTCGTGTGGAACATCAGGTCTGGTTTTCTGAAAAAAGTCTTGTCCAGCGTGGCGCGGTGGATGCCGCCTTTGCCGACCTTGCGGCCTCCGGCCATACCTATGATGAAGAAGGGGCCTTCTGGTTTGCCACCGAAAAACTGGGGGACGACAAGAACCGCGTCCTGCGTAAGTCTGACGGCAGCCTGACCTACTTTGCATCGGATATTGCCTATCACCATGACAAATTCCGGCGCGGCTACCAGTGGCTCATCGACATCTGGGGGGCTGACCACCACGGCTATGTTCCGCGTATGCGTGCCGCCATTGAGGCTATGGGACAGCCACGGGACAGCTTTGACGTGGTGCTTATCCAGTTGGTCAACCTGCTGCGCGAGGGCAAGCCGGTGAGCATGTCCACCCGTGCAGGTACATTCGAGACCCTGGCCGATGTCATGCACGAAGTTGGGGTGGACGCCACCCGCTTCATGTTCCTTTCCCGCAAAAGCGACAGTCCGCTGGACTTTGACCTTGAGCTTGCCAAGCAGCGCAGCATGGACAACCCGGTGTACTATGTGCAGTACGCCCATGCCCGTATCCATGCCGTGCTGCGCCGTGCGACCGAGCGTGGCATCTGTCTGCCCGTCAGGGCCGATGCTGCCCTGCTGGCTGGCCTGGATACCGAAGAGGATATGGCCCTGCTCCGCAAGCTGGCATCCTTTGGCAATATGCTGGCTTCAGCCGCCAGTGTGCTGGGCGTCCATCACGTCAGCACCTACCTGCATGAGCTGGCGGGGCTGCTGCACAGCTACTACGCCAAACATCAGGTATTGCTGGCCGATGATCCGGCCCGCAGCCTGGCCAGGCTGGCCCTGCTGCGTGCAGTGGGCCAGACCCTGCACAATGGGCTGGATGTCCTTGGGGTCAGTGCGCCGGAGTCCATGTAGGAGCACCGGGCAACGGCCATGCCGCAGGCACTGCGAAAAATCTTCCAGCGTAAGCGCGAGGAACGCGGAGAATCCGGGCGTACTCTTGAACTGCGCCTTTCCGGCTTGACCGTGGCTGTTTTGCTCCTGCTCTTTGTGGCGGTACTCTGCTGGTCCTTCTTCATGGGTTTTATGGTGGGGCGCGGCCAAAGTCCGGCCCATCATGTGGAGGAACTGACGGGCATCCTGCCTGTGCCGGAGGACGGCCCCCTGCCTGAAATACAGGACGGGCAAGGGGAAATGGCAGGACGCGAGCCGCACCCTGTGGATACCCCCCTGCCGAGCAGCGATGTCCTGAACGATGTGCAGGGTGATACTCCTGCTGCAAGGCCCCCGGCAGACAGGGCAAACGGACAGACAGCCCCCCCACAGCCTGCCGGACAGGACTTGCCCTTTGCACGCCCCAGCGGGGAAAGCCTGGCCGCATGGGGCATTACGCCCGCCGCCAACCTGCCCCAGGGACAAGCACAGGGGCAGAAGCCTGGACAGGGACAGGCCCAGGAGTCCTCCCGCAATACCTCTGCCCAAAAACGGCTGCCCCAGAGCGATCCTGCAGGGATGGAGCAGGAAGCCCGCTTTGACTATATTTTCCAGACGGCGGCCTTCAAATCCCAAAATGAGGCCGAAGCCCTGCGCCAACGCCTTGAAGAAGCAGGTATGCGCTGCCGCATCCAGTCAAGCGGCAAGTTCTGGCTGGTTATGGTGCATTTGCGCGGCAGCCAGCGCGAGGCAGACAATCTTGTGGAAGACCTGCGCCGCATGAAATTGGGCAAGCCCCTGCAACGCTCCAGACAGGCGGTTTCTCCCCGTAAGGCTACGACCACTCGTTGAGGTAGTATGACACAGTCTGACACATCCCCCGGCCTTCTGGCTCGTCTGGGCGCACCGGCCCTGCGCGGTATTGACGCCATTGGCAGCATGACCCTGTTCATGCTGTCCGGGCTGGGCCAGATTTTTGCCAGTGGCAAGATTTTTGCCCGCAGCATCCGGCAGATCTATGTCATCGGCTACCAGTCGCTCTTCGTTATCATGCTCATCGGCCTCTTTTGCGGCATGGTGCTGGGACTGCAAGGCTATTATACCCTGGTGCAGTTCGGTTCTGTGGGCCTGCTTGGTTCGGCCGTCTCGCTGACCCTGATCCGCGAGCTTGGCCCGGTACTCACGGCCATCATGCTCACTGGTCGGGCTGGCTCTTCCATGACGGCAGAGATCGGCGTCATGCGCATCACTGACCAGATCGACGCCCTTGATGTCATGGACATCAACTCCATGGGCTATCTGGTCAGCCCGCGCCTTCTGGCCTCGCTTATCTCCTTCCCGCTGCTCACGGCCATCTTTGATGTGGTGGGGATCCTGGGCGGCTATCTCACCGGGGTACTGATGCTTGGCATCAATGAAGGGGCCTACCTCTACCGTATTGCCAGCTCCGTCACCATGACCGATGTGGCTGGCGGTTTCATCAAGGCCGTGGTCTTTTCCCTGCTGGTCACCACTGTCTGCTGTCATCAGGGCTACAATACCCACACCCGGCGCGACAGCGTTGGCCCGGAGGCCGTGGGTAATGCCACAACGTCGGCAGTGGTCATCTCCTGTGTGCTGATACTGGCCGCAGACTATGTCCTGACATCCTTCCTGCTGTAGAGGGGAGAGCCATGCAAGCCTGGGATATCCAATTCCACGCCCTGAGCGTCGGTTATGGCAATCATGTGGTACTGCACGACATCAACGCCACCCTGCCTGCCGGTCAGATCTCTGTCATCCTGGGGGGATCGGGCTGTGGCAAGTCCACCCTGCTGCGCCACATCATCGGGCTTTCCCGTCCCCTTACAGGGAGCATCCGTATCGGCGGGGAAGACCTTTTCCGCCTGGATCGGCAGGCCTTTCGGCGTGTCCGTCGCCAGATGGGCGTCCTCTTTCAGGATGGTGCCCTGCTGGGCGCACTGACCCTGGCCGAAAACGTGGCCCTGCCCCTCAGTGAACACCTGCGACTGCCCAAGCCCCTGCTGCACGAAGCGGCCCTGCGGGTGCTGCGCATGGTGGGCCTGGAGGACTTTGCCCGCTTTTACCCCAACCAGCTTTCCGGTGGTATGCGCAAGCGCGCCGGGCTGGCCCGCGCCATCATTGCCGAGCCGCGCATCCTGCTTTGCGATGAACCCACCTCCGGGCTTGACCCGGTCACCGCAGCCCGTATGGATGCGCTGCTGCTGGCCATGCACCAACAGTACGAACATATGACCACAGTGGTGGTCAGCCATGATCTGGCCAGCCTCCGTACCATCGCCGACCATGTGCTGGTGCTGCGCGAGGGGCGGGCTGTCTTTTCCGGCAGCCTTGCGGAACTGGAAGCCAGCGATGATGCCTATCTGCGCCAATTTTTGCGGCGTGAGGCTGACGAGGGGCAGATGGCCCTGCACGAACCGCCCCACCCGCAGGTGCAGGCTGCACTGGAAGGCTGGCTGCGCTCCTGACCGTTGCTGCACTCACGCCCATTGCCAAAACGTGCCGTTCTGCAACGGTTTCCCCTGCTATATGGTTGCCTTGAGCCTGGTAAGGCCCTATAAACAGGGCATGAAGTGTTGTGCACCAGCTATCCCAGCCACATATCCGCACCTCATCCTCAAGGAGGCCGGGCAAGTCAGCCGGGCCTGTCTGTTCGCCCTGCTGCTTCTGCTTCCCCTCCTGCTGACCGGCTGCGGTCTGCTGACCTCCAACAGCATGGATCCGGCCAACAGCGATGCCGCAGCCCAGCCCGCAGGTACGGAAGACGCAACAGACGATGACAGCCAGTGGAAACCCACGCCTGTTCCCTACAGTACGGACATCACGGTTTCAGGTGCGGACAAGGCGGACGCTGCCCTCAAGGGCAAGCTGGAAGGGGCCAGCCAACTGGTGCTGTTGCGCAAGGAACCACCGGACAGCCTTCTGGCCCTGGAACGACGTGCCCGCATGGATGTGGAGACGGCCCTCAAGCTCCTGCATTCCGAAGGCTATTACGATGGTACTGCCGACTTTCGGATAACGGAAGCAAGTCAGACGCCAAAAGCGGCAACGTCTTCCCAGACAGACTCTTCCCCGGCACAGGGGGGCAAGCACAACGTCCTCTTGCGGCTGGAAACCGGCCCACGCTACACCCTGGGCAAGATCCATATCGAGTACAGCCCTCCTCCCACAGTGCCGGAAGCCTTCAAGACGCGTACCCGACCTGCCGGTCTGCTGGGGCTGGGGCGCGAGCCTGTCCCCCCGCCGACCTTTCCCACAGAACTGCCGGGCCTTGCCGCAGGGCAGCACTTTACCGCCGGGGCGATCCTGGACGCTGTGGAAAAATTACCGGAGCGTCTGCGCCGCAGGGGCTATCCTCTGGCGCGTATCGTCAGTTCTCGCTACACCCTGGATCGGGCAGCCCACCAACTAAATATAGAGGTGGTGCTGGCTGCCGGTAGCCCCGCCATGTTGGGGCAGGTGGAAGTGACAGGCGCGGAGCAGGTCAACGCCGAATATTTGCAATGCATTGTGCCATGGCAGATCAACCGCCGTCCGTGGAACAGTGACGTGCTGGAAGACTATGCCAACACCCTGCGGGGTCTGGGACTTTTCCGCACTGTGGAGGTGCAGCCATTGCCGGAACAGGCCCAAGCCCTTGGGGACGATGGCCTGATCAGTCTGCCGGCCAGCGTTACAGTAAAAGAGCGTCCCTTCCGCTCCATCAGCGGCAGTGCCCGCTACGCCACAGATACCGGGCTGGGGGTAGAAGCTGGCTGGGAACACCGCAACCTCTTTCACAATGGGGAAAAGCTCACGGTACAGGCCCCCTTTGCCGAGGACAAACAGGGGATAAAGGCTGTTTTTGAAAAGCCGGCCTTTCTCTCACGGCGGCAACGGCTGCAAGTTTCCGGCTCTGTACTGCGCGAGGTCACCGATGCCTACACCAAGGAGGGGCTCAGTGCCGGGGGCGGTATAGAACGCCGTTTTTCACGCTATTGGTGGGGTGGCATAGGACTTTCGGGCGAAAGCGGCTATTTGAAGGATAACGAACACTCCCGCCAGGATTACAGCGTCATCCAGCCCGAAGCCCATCTGCGTTTTGACAGTCGCAACAACGTCCTCAATCCGGTACGCGGGGCAGAGACCAGGCTCTCCTTTGCCCCCTTCAGCGGCTTTTACGGTCAACCCTTCAGCGCGTGGGCCGGTACGCTGGCTGCCAATTTTTACTACGCCCCCATCCACAACGCCAAGGGCCGCCCCAGCGACAAGCTGGTGCTGGCCGCCCGGCTGGAAGGGGGCTTCATGTCCGGCTCCAGCCTGCAAGACATCCCTTCCAACCTGCGCTATTTCGCAGGTGGGGCCAGTACCGTGCGCGGCTATGCCTATCAGGCCATTGGCCCACGGGACAGCGAGGACGAGCCGCTGGGGGGCCGTTCCTACCAGATCGTCAATCTGGAAGCCCGCTTCAAGGTGACGGAAGACGTAGGCATTGTCCCCTTTCTGGATGGCGGCATGGTGTATAAGGATGCCTTCCCGCACATCATTGGCGACATGGACTGGGGTGCGGGGCTGGGCTTGCGCTATTTTACCCCCATTGGGCCGCTGCGTTTTGATGTGGCAACCCCCCTGCGCCGGGACGGGGATGACGCTCCCTTGCAATTTTATATCAGTATAGGGCAGAGCTTCTGATGCAGGAAAAAAACCAGACCGCCCCTCCCCAACGGTCAGCTGCCGCAACGCCCCCACGGCGGCGACGCTTCTGGCGTTGGCTGCGTTGGGCAGCATACGTCTTTCTGCTCCTGCTGTGCTGTATGCTTGCCGCAGCGGGCTGGCTGTGCCGCAGTCAGGGGGGACAAGCCTGGCTGGAAGGAAAGCTCAATACCGTACTGGCCGAGGCTCTTGGCCCTTCCGGGCTGCATATTCGTCTGCACGGCCTGTCCGGCCCGCTGCCCCTTGGGGCCAACTTTGGGCTGGAACTGGCCGATGCCCATGGCGTCTGGCTGCGCGCCCCGCAGAACAGTTTTTATCTGGATCTTTTTGCCCTGCCTTCCCTGCTGCGCCTTGACCATCTGGAAATCCGCGAGGCAAGCCTCCTGCGGCTGCCGCAGCTCCCCCAATCGCCGCCAGCTCCTCCCTCCCCACCGCTGACCGAAGCGGACGTGCGCCTCCTGCTGGGAGATGTGGTACGCGCCAGCAATGCGCTGCCCGACTGGCTGCCCGCCGTGGAGCTGGCATCCCTGCGCCTGCAAGATTGCACTCTGCCCGTGGGCCTGTTCCTGCCAGTGGAAGGGGAGAGTACGGATACAAAGACTGATGAGGCCAGTACAGCAGCCATACCACTGGACTTTGCGGCCAGTCTGCACTGGGATCATGCACAGGGTGCACAGCTCAAGGCCGATCTGCAACTGGCCGACAAGGGCACAGACCTGCCCCTGTCTATCGCCAGTCTGGCAGGGCTTACCGCTGGGCTGAACGTCCAGCTTGGGCCACAGGATATGGCCACAGGCCAGCCTGGGGCACAAGAGCAAGCGGCCAGCCCTCTCCCGGCAGGACAGACCAGGCTTGCCGCTGACATCCAGTTGGATGTGACCGCCCACAAGCCCCTGCTCCATCTGCCTGACCTGCCAGCAGACCTGCTGGGGCAGACAGCCCGGCTTGAACTACGGGCCGGAGCCAGCCTTACGGCTGACGCTGAAGGCCCGCTGCAAACAGCCAGTCTGGGGCTGGATGCACTGAAGCTGGAGGCCGGGGCCTTGAGCAGCACCACCAGCCTGCACTGGCAGCAAGGGCAGGAAAACTGGCTGGACGGGCCTGTGCGCCTTAGCCAGGATCTTTTGCTGCACCGTCCGGCAACCGCCAGTGCTGACCAGACAGCCCCTCTGCTGGTACTGCTCGCGCAGCCTTGTCGGCTGAAGCTCGCACTTGACGGCAGCCTCTTCCTGCCCCATCTGCAACTGGATCTGGCAGCCGCCGGGCTGGAAAGCACGGGAGAGCTGACCGCCGCCCTGGCAGATATGGCCCGTCCTGCGCTGGATGGCTTTGTGCGTTTGCAGGTGGCGGACTGGCAAACGCTCTCCCGTCTGATGCCGGGCAAGGTCATGACGGGCAAGGCAGGGCTGACGCTGGAACTGCGCGCCCTGCAAACCCTGGCCGAAGGACAGGGGCCAGGCACGCAGCAAAACATGGCCCTGCGACTGGACGTGCCGCAGCTTCGCCTTGCCCCGTCTGACGGGGATGATCTGCTTGACCTGCACGGCTTGCACCTGACAGCTGACATGGCCAACTGTCTTGACGCCCCCAGCCTGGATGCCCGGCTGGGACTCGGCTCTTCCCGGATAGCGGCCATGCCGCTTGCCGCACAGGCGCACGTCCGTGGCCCTCTTGCCGGGCCACTGGAATTTGGCCTGAACAGCAGCGGGGCTGTTACAGCCGCCATGCAAGGGCACTGGCAGCCGGGGCTGGCCGAAATACGCCAGTTGGCCCTTGACCTGGCCGGACTTCTGCCCCAACCGGAAAACGGAATTGCAGACAAACCTGCTGCCCTTGGCTTGCGCCTGACCTCCCCGACACGTGTGCTGTATGGCGAAACAGGCTATGCCGTGGAAGGCTTGCGGGCCGCCATCACCCCCTCAGGCCAGCTTGCGGCTGATGGACGGCTGGCCGCCAGCGGGCCGAACCTGCAACTTTCCCTGCGCCAGTTGGAGTTTGCGCCCTGGCGCAGCCTTGTCCCTGCCCTGCCCGAAGGTGCGCTGGAACTGACCGCCCGACTTGGCGGCACAGCCACGCGGCCGGACGGCCAGTGGCGGCTTGCCGTGCAGCATCTCAAGCTGGATGGCAGTCCTCTGCCCCCGCTGGATGTGGCCCTGGCCGGACAGTTGGAACACACGACCAGTGGCAGCGCGCTGACAGCCCGGCTGGAACTGCCCCCGGCCACCCTCAAAGCTCTTGGGGGTAAGACGGCCCGGCTGGAAGCCCGTGTACCGCTGCTGTTTGGGCCGGATGGGCTGCCCGCCCCTGCGCTGCAAAAGCCCCTCAGAGCCAGTGTGGCCTGGCATGGCGCACTGGCCCAACTCTGGAGCCTTGTGCCGCAGGCCGACCGCCGCCTCACCGGAAACCTTGACCTTGGACTGGACGTGAGCGGCACTCTTGAGGCCCCGGCCTTCAAGGGACAGGTGGGCATGAGCAAGGGCCGCTTTGAGGATGTAGCCCTGGGCGTTCTTTTGCAGGACATGAAGCTGGATATGCACGTTGACGGCAAAAAAATTGCCAGCTCCGATGCCACAAAGCTGCCCTTGGCGGGCGGGCTGCGCATTGATATGTCGCTTGGTGACGGGCGCGGCGGCAGCCTCAAGGTGCAGGGCGGTGGCAAACTGGATGGCAGTGCGCTGCGCATGCAAGCCAAGATGGACAGGCTGAAGCCCCTGCGCCGCCGTGATGTCCGCATAGACCTTTCGGGCGATGCCAGCGTCTCCGGCAGTCTTGTTGCGCCCGAAATACGCGGAGAGATCCGCGTCAACCGGGGAGATGTGTATCTCAACAAAATCTCCGTACCGGGCAGTTTTACCACCCTGCCCATCAGCGAAGGCGATGGCAACGGGGCTGCGGACTCCCCCGACCAGCCTGCCAGCAGTGCGACGGCATCCGCCAGTGATGACACCGGGCATGGTTCTCTGGATATCCGCATCCGCGCACCGGGGCGCATCATGGTGGAGGGGCATGGACTCAGCAGCCAGTGGCAAACCTTTCTCGCCATAGGGGGCAGCCCGGTAGATCCGGTTATTTCTGGTCAGGTACGGGCTATCAAGGGCAATTTTGACTTCCTGACCAAGAAGTTCGTGCTCTCGCGTGGTATAGTCACCTTTGGCGGTGGCAACGTGGCAAATCCCCTGCTGGATGTGCAGCTTGTCAATGAAATGCCTGACCTGACAGCGCAAATCAATGTCACGGGTACTGTCCGCAAGATGAAGATAGAACTTGCCAGTGAGCCAAGTCTGCCACGGGACGAGATCCTCTCTCGTATCCTGTTTGGGCGCAGTGCCAACGAACTTGGCCGCATGGAAAGTCTGCGTCTTGCCGCCGCAGTGGCAGAGCTGGCTGGCCTTGGCTCCGGTGGGGGTGGTCTGCTGGACTCTACTCGCAGGGCCTTGGGTGTGGACGTACTGCGCCTGGGGGATTCGGCCAGCGGGGCATCAGGCGACCCCGGCAGCCAGACAGAGGACGGCACCACACTGGAAATGGGCAAATACCTTACCGAAGACCTGTATCTGGGTGTGGAGCAGGGTATGCAGTCTGACAGCACGGCCTTTACCATCCAGTATGAGCTGACACCGCGCATCAATCTGGAGGTTCGCACAGAGGACAGCAATACCTGGGGTGGGGTACGCTGGAAGTTCGACTACTGATCCGCCTCCTGCCCTGGCAGCGTATTGTTTCTTCCTGCCGGGGATGGACAGGCTGCTTGCGCCCTGATATATCATACATAAAATAGATACAGAACCGTCCTTGGGCATCTAACGCTACGGGAACAGCGGTGCAGACGAGTTCATCGGACATCATACGGGCCTTGCTCCAGTCTTCCCCCCAGCCTCTGGCACTTGTGTCAGGATATAACGGCATTTTGCTGGGCTGGAATGATGCCTGTGCGGCCCTTGTCCCCCATCCGCTCACAGCTGGTGCAAGTCTGGCATCCCAAGGGCTGGCAAGCCTCAACCGCGCACGCTCCGAACACGAAAACGGCTGGTGCAGACTGACTACCGAAGGTCTGACTGCCTGTCTGCTCTGGCAGGATGAAAACAGCGACCAGTCCCTGATCCTGCTGGGCAAGGCCGAAGTTCGCCTTTGGGATACACGGCGCACCCAACAGGAAGGCCTGTTGCAGTGCATTGACCACATGGCGCGCATCCTGCTTTTCAGTGACATTGATTTTGAACAGGGGTTGCACGGCATCCTTGAAATACTGGGCAAGATAAGCCAGGCCGACAAGGCCTCCTTCTGGGCCATCCACAGCAATCCCTGTGCCGGTAAGGAGACTGCCCCATATATCAGCCTGCTCTACGAGTGGGCAGACGAGGCCAGGCCCCTGATGGGCGAGGGCTGGTGCAACCGCCCAGCAGACGAGGTCATGCCCTCGTGGTTTGCGATGTTCCGCGCCGGGCAAACTGTCAACGGCCTTACCAGCCAAATGCCGCAGGAAGAACAGGAGATCCTGACCCGGCAGGGCGTCCTTTCTACACTGTGCGTCCCCATCTTTCTGGGCGGAGAACTCTACGGCTTCATCAATCTTGACGATTGCCGGGAGGAACGCTGCTGGAGTGAAGAGGAAGAACACCTCGTGCAGACAGTGGGTATCCTCATCACCGTCTGCATCCTGCAAAATCGGACCATGGAAGACCTGCTCCACTCGCAAAACCGCATTGACCATGTCATCCGGGCTACCGGGGACATTATCTGGACGCTGGACGCCAACAAATGCTTTGACTATATCTCGGAACAGGTCATGGACGTGCTGGGTTATGCCCCTGAAGAGCTGCTGGGCAAATCTCTTGGGGACATCCTTGAGGACGGGGCGGATCTCCTGACCAGCACCCTCACCCCGGAAAGCCCCATCCTGCGGGATGTGGTAGTCCGCCTTAAAAGCCGTACAGGGGAAGATCGCTGGCTCAGACTCTCCTGCCAGTATGTTTTTGACGAGGCAGCCAACCTGCGTAAAATCTATGGATGCTGTGCCGATATTACCGAACTGCACGGCGTGCAGAGCCAGCTTCAGGCAACTCTGCACAAGCTGGAGGACAGCAACGCAAAGCTCCTCGACCAGCGCAACCATGCCCGCTATCTGGCCGAAAAAGCCCGCAAGGCCGATATGGCCAAGAGTACCTTTCTGGCATCCATGAGCCATGAAATACGCACCCCCATGAATGCCATCATCGGCATGACCACCGTTGGGCAGCGTGCCCCCGATGTTGCTCGCAAGGATGACGCCCTCTGTAAAATTGCCGATGCCTCGCGGCATCTGTTGAGCATCATCAATGATGTGCTGGATATGTCCAAACTGGAGTCGCACAAGGTAGAGCTGGCCCGGCTTCCTTTCTCCTTCCGCAACACCTTCAAGAGCGGTGCTGGCTTGCTGGGCTTGCAGATGGCCGAAAAAGGACTGGCCTTCAGCATGGACATGGACGAATCCATCCCCTCCCTGCTACTGGGTGACGAGCAAAGACTACGGCAGGTCCTGGTCAATCTGCTCTCCAATGCGGTCAAGTTCACCCCTGCAGGAGGCTTTGTGCGTCTGGAGGCCGCACTTCAGGGAGAAGCTGAAGGTCTGTATCTCATCCGCATAGCAGTACGCGACAGTGGCATCGGTATCAGCCCGGAGGAGGCATCGCGGCTCTTCCAGCCTTTCCAGCAGGCGGCACAGGGCATTGCCCGCAAATATGGAGGCACGGGCCTGGGGCTTGCCATCTCTCGCCATATTGTGGAGCTGATGGGCGGGCGCATCTGGCTGGAGGAAAAAAACGGCCCTGGATCCTGTTTCTGTTTTACAGTCAGACTACCCCGTGCCCAGCAGGAAGACATACCCGCAGCCGATGCCCAGTCTGCGGCGCAGGTTGACCTGACAGGGCGACTGGCAAAGCATAAGATGCTGCTGGTGGAAGATTCACCCATCAATCAGGAGATCCTGCTCTCCCTGCTGGAAGAGACGGGGATCACCATCCAGTGTGCCGATAATGGCCGCCAGGCCGTGGAAATGTTTGCCGCCGACCCCGCCGCATGGGATATTGTCCTGATGGACGTGCAAATGCCGGAAATGGACGGACTGGAAGCCACCCGCCGTATCCGCGCTCTGGAACATCCCCGTGCGGCTGCGGTACCCATCATTGCCATGACGGCCCATGTTTTCAGTGAAGACGTGGAACGCTGCCTCCAGGCTGGTATGACTGCCCATCTGGGTAAACCGCTGGCGGTTGACCGGCTCTTCCAAGTGCTGCGCGATAACCTCCTGTCTTAGCTCTCCCCCCTGTCTGCCATCGGGCAGCACACATACAAAATTTTCTATCACTTCCCGCGCTGTCCTGTGTTCTTGCGGCAAAGTCCTTGACAGGGCCAGGGGGCTTGGCTATGCTTGTGCCATCTATGGTAAGGAGTGCGAGGGTGGTAGCTCGTACTCGTTGTAAAATCACTGAAGGGGTATGAGATGGAAAATCTGGACAGCACTGTTCTGTTGACCGTGGCTTGCTGGTTTGGTTTTTCTTTTGCCGTGGCCATGATTGGTGCCAAACTGCACAAGGATGACTAGTTTTTTACCGTTTGCCGTCAGTCGTGACTGCCAGTTCTGACCGTTGACACGGCCTTGGTCAGAACTGTTGTCAGAGTTTGCCTGATAGCACAGTTTGATATGTCCTTTACGGGAGGACAAAAGTTTTGCGAAGGTTCTTTGTATCCTCAGGATACAGAGAACCTTTCTCTTTGTGTGGCATCCTGCTGCGTTGCTGCAACAGCCCATATCAACAGAACCGGGAAATACACATGGAAACACGCAATGACCTGAAGGGCAAACGCGGTCTGGGCCGCCTTGTCAATGCCTGTCGCTGGTCGCTGGCGGGCTGGCGGGCCGCGTGGCAGGATGAGGAAGCCTTTCGGCAGATAGTTTTGCTGGCCGGGCTTGGGCTGCCACTGGCGTGCTGGCTGGGACAGGGCTGGGCTGAAAAAGTCCTGCTGGCTCTGCCGCTGGTAATCTGTATTCTGGTAGAGCTGCTGAACAGTGCCCTGGAAAATGTGGTGGACCGTATTTCACTGGAACGCCATCCCCTTGCCAAAAAGGCCAAGGACATGGGCAGCGCGGCCCAGTTTACGGCTCAGATTTTTCTGGCCTGTGTCTGGCTGAGCTGGCTGCTGGGGGATTGATGCTTGGCTGCTGCAATACGCTGATACAACAAGGGGACGGTAGCCGGTCGCGTATCCCCTCATTTCGTCCTGCCGAGAGTGAAGGGTCCTCAAGGCAGGAATATGCTGCAAAAAAGTCAGATCACTTTATCGTATCGCCCGCAGCCTCTTTCTGGGACGGATCAACCACCAGCGTGGCAGAGCCAAAGGCTTTGAGCGGACGCCCGTTCTCGTCAAATTCTGTCGTGTATCTGACATGGAAGGGCACCCTGCATGCCGTTAGCGGGAACACAGCCTCGATTTGCGGTATACCACTGTCAACTTTGCGCATCATTTCGCGATAATCGTCCGCGACTTCTGGTGGGAAGATGCCCATTTCAATGGCTGGCTCAGGATAATTTTCCACAACCGGCGGCAGGTTAAGGTCTCGCATACAGCGATAGCATGGCCGCATCTGCCTGGTGGAGATTATGTACTCCCATGCGTACACGTTGGCCTGCTCGCTGGCAAATCTGAACTTCTGTTCACTTTCTGCCATTACCATATACGCACGCTTTTCTGCGGTGATATTTTGCACCATGGCATACACAAGGTACTGATTCTCCGCAGTGCCAATAACCCGCAACGTGCTGCGGATGCAGATATTATCGTCCCCGCAGCATTGGGAGTGGATGGTTCGCCAGGTCTCGCAGCTTTCTTCCTCTCCGGAAGCGATGGCTTTCCTGATGGCATCTTCGTAAATTTTACGGTTCGTCTCGTCAAAGCCTCTCCACGGGTCGGCAGTAATAACCTCCTGCTCGGTATGGTTCATGCAGATCTCACGAAGATACTTCTTGTTGATGCGCAAGACTTCAAGCGTATCATCGGTATAGGTAAAAAGAGCAGCAGCACCGACCAGATTGTTAAAAATCAATGTTTCCATTGATTCAGGATTCCAGAAAGCTCCCGCATTTATGGTATCGATCAGCTTCAGTGCTGGTGTAAGTGGCTCGTGTTCTATCTTGCAGATTTTTTCCTGAAACGCATCCTCAAGCAAGGGTTTTGAATACAGGTAACCCTGAATGTAGCTGCAGCCGATACTCTTCATGTAATCGGCCTGCTCCATGGTTTCAACGCCTTCCACGATCAGGGGCGTACCGAGCCACTTGGCCATCTGCACTATGGTGTTGAGGATGATGCCACCCCGTCCGCCTACTTCCCCTTGCAAAAACTGCATATCCAGCTTGATGATGTCCACATCAAGGTCTTTCAGGATGTTCAGGGAAGAATAGCCGCTGCCAAAATCGTCCATCTCCACAATATAGCCAAAGGAATGGAGACCGGCGATCACCTCCTGCATCCGTTGGATACCGGCAATGGCAGAGGATTCTGTAATTTCGATCCGAAGATATTTTACCGGGACATCATAGGCCTTGCGTATCTTCTCGATGTCTCCAACATAGTCATGCCCCACAATATCATATCGCGACATATTAACAGAAATCGGTACAACAGGTAATTTTGCATCGATACATTTTTTCTGAAATTTGCAGACAGCTTCAAACAAATGAATATCTGCCCTGTATATCAAATTATTCTTTTCAAGCACAGGGATAAAGGTAGTTGGGTACTGCATCCCGTATTCGGGGTTTTTCCAGCGCATAAGTGCTTCTGCACCCACCATCCTCCCTGTAGTGTGGTTGACTTGCGGTTGATAACAGGCAAATAAATGATTACCTTGAATGGCCTTATCAAAGGAATCTATGATTTCCTGTTCATCCATCTGCCTTTCCATGAACCCACACCTCCATGCTGCGACACCGTCCAGGCACAAAGCCAGAGGACATGGGCGCAGCCATTATCAGGCAGGATAGCTTCACAACAAGACACCTGCCTGCGGACAAGCGGTGCTGGCTTACAGCCAGCCCTGCAAGGCATCCACAATCTTGCGGGCCTGATCCGCACTGGAAATGGTAAATTTGGACTGCTGGCGGTATTCCCCACCGCTCTTTTTGTAGCGGCGGATGACGTACATATCCGGCCCGTAGTCGTCTGTTTGCGGACGCCACTGCTGATAACGGAACAGGATGGTCGTCCACGCGCCTCTGCTCAAAACGACCTTGTCCAGCTCCTTAATAAGAAGCTGGCCGTTTTCTTCATAATTGACCGTGAGGTCGTCGATGGTCTCGTTCACGCTGCTTCTCCTCCGGCGGCGGCAGCCGCAGCATCTCAACTTGGTAAAACCTTCTAGCCTGTTCCCAAGGGGAGCGCAAGCCGTAGCCTACTGCCGCAGCAACATCATGGCATAGCGTTCCACCGGTGCAAAATCATCCGAAAGCGGCGGCACGTCCTGCGCAATGGGCTGGGCATACTGGCAGGCGAGCATGGCATCCACCTCGGCGGCCGGCGGGTCTGCCGTGGCATCTGCGGCCCGTGCCGCAGGCCGCACAGGCCGCCCGGCTTCCGGCAGGGCCAGCAGCATCAGGTTCTGCACCATGTCCGGGCGATCAGGCCGGGACACGCAAAAAACCCGCACCTCGGCAAAATGCGCGGCCAGCGCGTGCCAGATACTGCGAAAAAGCCGCCCGTCCTCGCCCTCCACAGCAGAAATCACGTTCATCAGCAAGGCCCCGCCCGGAGCCACGGCCCGACGCAGGCCCGCTGCTGCTTCCAGCGTACCCATCTGGAAGGGAACGGAATAGTGCGAATTGAACACATCCACAAAAACAAGGTCAAACTGCCGCTGCTGCCGGTTGAGAAAGGCCCGTGCGTCCTCGTGCCGGATCTCCAGCCCCTCCCGATCAGCCAGGCCAAACCAGCGGCGGGCCGTGTCAGTCATGGCCGGATCCAGCTCCACCACGCATACTTCCAGCCCCTGCCCGGCCAGGCCGCTTTTATCTGAAAACAGCCACTTGGGCACAGAATAGCCCCCGCCGCCCAGCATCAGCACAGAGTTGGCCCCCGGCACAAAGCGCGGCCCCAGCGCATAAAAACGGGTATAGTGAAAATACAGTTCCTCTGGCGCATCCAGCAGCATGCCCGACTGGCTGTACCCGGGGTCAGTGGCCATCAGGCGCACGGGGCTGTCGGCCTTGTTCCTGTCAACGCCTTCGCTGATACGGATACTGTTGTAGGGACTTTCTACCAGCCGCTGCCCGCTGTTCTCTGCCAGCCAGCCTTCCCGCTGGTTGCCCAGCACCGCCAGCAACAGACAGCCCACCAGTAAGAGCAGGCGCAACAGCGGCCGCTGACGGTCATTGACCAAAGAGAGGACAAGAAAGGCCAGGGACACCCCCCAAAGAATGGTCTGGCTGCCCCAGAAGGAAATCAGCACAAAACCGCCAAGGAAGGTACCAAGGATGCTGCCAGCCGTGGAAAGCGCGTACAGCCGCCCCACGGTGGCCCCGGCCGTATCTACCGAGGCAATGCGCAGCCGGATGACATAGGGACTGAGCATGCCGCAAAACAGTGCGGGCAGGGCAAAAACCGCCAGAGCGGCAGCCACTGCCGCCAGATAGATGTTGCCCAGCCCCTGTGCAATAGACCCGGCCACGCCGTTGAAACAAGCTGTCAGCGCACAGCCAAGGCCAGCCCCCAGCAGTATCCTGCCCAGGCCCGCACGCGAGAGACTTTTGTCCGCATAGCGGCCACCAGCCCACGCCCCCAGCGCAAGACAGGCCAGCACCACACCGATAAGGCTTGTCCAGACCACGGCAGAGGTACCCACATGCGGGGCCAGCACACGCGCCCCCACCATCTCCAGCACCATGACCAGTGCCCCGCCCAGAAATACAGTCACTTCCAGCACTGTCTCATCCTCCTCGCCGCTGCTGAAAAAAATCCTGCAGGATGGCCGCACAGGCATCGGCACAGACCCCGCCCATATGCCACGGCCCTGTGCCCCCCCAGCTCATGTCCAGATATTCGGCGCAGGAGGTGACAGCCCCGGCCAGCGGATCTGCCGCGCCATAGACAACACCGGCCAGCCGGGCGTGAACAAGGGCCGCCGCACACATGGGGCACGGCTCCAGCGTTACCACCATGATACAACCGCCCAGCCGATAATTGCCCAGCGCGGCCCCGGCTGTACGCAGGGCCAGCATTTCGGCATGGGCCGTGGGGTCGTGCAGGGCAATGGGCCGATTATGACAACGGGCCAAGAGACGCCCATCCGGCGCAACCAGCACGGCCCCCACCGGCACCTCATTTTCCAGCAGGGCTGTACGGGCCTCGGCCAGAGCCAGGGCCATCAGCCCCTCCCAGCTCTGGCCGGGCGGCGCGGAGGGCACTGGCCCGGCCTGCCTGAAGGGACGGGCACGCGCCCCTCTGCCTGGCATTTCCACAGGCGGTTACAGGATAATGACCTTGTTCAGATACTCCACAACCTGCTCTGGCGTGTCGCACATGGTCACCAGTCGGTCGATTTCACTTTCACCAATAAAGCCGCGTCCCACCATGCTCTCCCGCAGCCAGTCCACCAGGCCCTTCCAGTAGGCCGAATCATACAGGATGACCGGGAAGGGACGGGTACGCCCGGTCTGGGCCAGCACAAAGGCTTCGGAAAGCTCGTCAATGGTTCCCATACCGCCGGGCATGACCACATAGGCCGTGGCGTACTTCACAAACATGAACTTGCGGATGAAGAAATAGCGGAAGTTGCAGCGCGTTTTGACATACTGGTTGCAACCCTGCTCGTGCGGCAGCTCAATATGCAGACCGACAGAAACACCCCCTTCCTCATAGGCCCCCTTGTTGGCGGCCTCCATCACGCCGGGCCCACCCCCGGTAATGATGCCGTAGCCGGCCTTGCACAGCAACCGGGCAATCTGCTCGGCATCGCGGTATTCGGGGCTGTCCGGCTTACTGCGGGCCGAACCGAAAATGGAAACGCAGTTGCAGTCCAGATGGTTGAGGGTGTCCAGGGCGTCCACCGTCTCGGCCATGATACGGAATGTGCGCCATGATTCTGTGGTCAGGGAGGAAAGGTCGTCCACAATGTTCTGACGGATTTCAGGCATGTAATGCTCCTTGTCTGCATGTATGGTGGCTTGTGGCCGGATGCCCCTACTATACGGAAGGGGGCGCGGGGCGGCAAGCCATACGGTGCATCCTGCCAGGGCGATCGCATGAAAAAATGTACAACTCCCTTTTTCGTGGCGATTGTATTTCCAGCCCTCGCCTGTTACTCTCCATGACTGCCTGACTACGTGCAGCACACACTCCCCACACGCGCAAACCGTTTGGAGGCATCTTGGTCACAGCCCTGTACAAAGAATTTTCTGACCTGCTTGGTGACGAATGTGTCAGTGCGTGCCCGGCAGACTGTGCCGCCTATGCCTATGATGCCGCAGGTACGGCATTTGTGCCCCCTACACTGGTACTGCGGCCAGGCAATGCCGATCAGATAGCCCCTGTCATGGAGCTTTGTCGCCGCGAAGGGCTGCATCTGGTCATACGTGGCGCAGGTACAGGACTGCGCGGCCATGCCACGCCCGGCGGGGCCGACACTATTCTGCTGGCTCTGGACCGCCTCTGCCGCATTTTTTCCATTGAGGCAGAAGACCGTACTGCCCATGTGGAATGTGGCGTTACCGCCGCCGCGCTTGCTGCTGCGGCAGCGGCCAGGGGCCTCTGGTATCCACCAGACCCCGGTTCCATGTGCGTTTCCACTCTGGGAGGCAACCTAGCCGAAGACGCTCTTGGCCCGCACGGTCTCAAATACGGCAGCAGCCGTCATTACCTGCTGGGCATGGATATTTGCACGCCGAGCGGCGTAACGGCCTACTGCCCTGCTACCGCACCCCACGGTTTGCCTCTGGCCCAGCTTGTGGCTGGCAGTGGTGGCCAACTGGCTGTCATGAGTCGCCTGCGTCTGCGTCTTCTGCCACCGCCAGCAGCCAAAGCCAGCCTCTGTGCCAGCTTTGGCGATACTGCACAGGCCGCGCAAGCAGCAGCGGCCATTATGGCTTCCCACCTATGCCCTGCCGCGCTGGAGCTGCTGGACGCGCTGGCCCGGCAGGCTCTTGATGCCTACGCTGCCACAGGGCTGCCACAGGAAGGGGAGAGCATCCTTCTGCTGGAACTGGACGGACACCCTGCCCAGGTCAGCGATGATATGAAGGTAGCTCGTACCCTGCTGACGGAACAGGGCTGCCAGTCCCTGCACCAACTGGATACGCAACAAACGGAAGCTTTTTTTGTGGCACGCCGGGCTCTGCCAACGGCCTTACGCCGACTTGGACAAAATACCCTGTGCATCAGTACCAGACTCCCTTGCACCCGCCAGCCGGAATTGTGTCGTGCCCTGGCAGTTCTGTCGGAACGGCATCGGCTGCGGATGGCCTGTTTTGGCCATGCGGGCAGCGGCTTGTTGCATCCCGTTTTACTGCCTGATGCTGGTCAGGATGTGCAGGAAGCCCTTGGCGAACTTTTCCATGTAGTGCAGGAATTGGGTGGTACCCTTGAGGGAGGGCCAGAACTTGGGCAAGGCCCGTGGCTTGCCCAGCCTGTTGCGGCGGCCCCCCCCCTTGAGCGGGGCATACAGCAGGTTTTTGATCCGACAGGGCTGCTTTATCCGGGGAATATCCTTACCCTGCAGCAAGCCCAGACATGCCGGAGCGATGGATGAAACTGGGCAGCAGAAAAAACAGTACGCGCCTACGCCAGCTCAAGACCCTGCTTGCCCGGTGTAACCGCTGTGGTCTGTGTCAGCCCGTGTGCCCTAGCTTTATCCACAGTCGGCACGAGGGAGACTCCCCACGCGGACGGCTGGCTTTGCTGACTGCCTTCTGTCAGGGACAACTCCACGACATGGCTGCCTTGCATACCTGTCTGCGCCGTTGCCTGGATTGCGGTCGCTGCCAGCGGGCCTGTCCGGCAGGCTTGCCCGTGTTACAGATATTTGCCGTTGCCAGAAGTTTTTTCCCTGCTCCCCGCCCACGCTGGCAACGTCTTGTACTACGCGGACTACTGGCTCGCCCCCAACGCATGGAAGTCGCCTGGCGTCTGCTGCGTCCCCTCTTGCCGCTCCTCTTGCACAGGGATGGCGCGGCAGGACAAACGGCGCGGCTGTACTGGCCGGGCAAGCGACCGGGGGCGCGTTATCTGCCCCTGCCGCCGGCTGCCCCCCTGCCCAAACAGCCCAAGGTACAAGCAGAAACTGCCGTACAGGGAGTGGCTGCGGCCAGCTCCGATCTGGCTCCTGTCGGTAGGGCCTCTGCCATGCGTGTGGCCTTCTTTCCCGGTTGCCTGGCAGACAGGATATTGCCGGAGCTGGGGCGGGCCTGCCTTGCCATTTTTGCTCAGCATCAGGTGGAGGCCATCTTGCCACACTGGGCCTGCTGTGGTGCACCTGCCCTGCGTACGGGCGATATGCGGGCCATGCAGCGCATGGTTAGCCACAATCTGCAACAACTTGCAGGACTGACGGCCCACTGGCTGGTGACAGCCTGTCCAGCCTGTGCGGAGCATCCTGGCCTGTGGAGTGAAGTTCCCGGTCTGGACAGCAGCCAACAGGCACTGGCCCGCTATTGGGCTGGGCGGACAGTGGAAATGAGCACATTTGTGCAGCATATACTCAAAGTGGAGCCACTGCCCCCCAGCACAGGCGCAGTGTTGCCCACTGTCTGCCACCAGCCCTGCCGTTTGCCGAAGAATGTGGATATGTCAGCACTGATCCGGCTTGCCCCCCAGCAGGAGATTCTGCCACTGCGTGAAGCCGATGCCTGTTGCGGAGGCGGCCTGTTCAGTCTGGAGGAACCTGCCCTGTCACAGCGTATCGGCCAGCGCAAACGCGACTTTATCGTTGCCAGCGGAGCACGCAGGGTGGTAACAGGCTGCCCGGCCTGTGTTCTGCAACTGCGTGACCTTCTTGCACGCAACCGCGACAGGATAGAAGTCCGGCACTGGGCAGAAACCTATGGATCAGAATAAGCCATCTCACAAAGAAACGGGATACCCCATCGACCTGTTTTAAAAATCTCTGATAACATATTGAAAATACTATATCTTTCTGATTTTGCTTGACATCTTTTTCAATTTTATCCATACTTTTACCCCAATGATGGGGAAGTAGCTCAGCTGGGAGAGCATCGCCTTCGCAAGGCGGTGGTCGGGAGTTCAAGTCTCCTCTTCTCCACCAAGTATTTCAAGGGGTTACGGGGATGGGCCGTAACCCCTTTTTTTGTCCCCACACCATTCCCCGCACCAACTCGGAAAAACTGAGAAAAGGCTGTAGCCGTTGCGACGGTTCCCCATGTCGGATTCCGGGGAAGGGGTTGTACAAAAGTGGCACATCAAATGCGAAAAGGGGTTACGTTTTACCGTAACCCCTTGAAATATCTGGTGCCGAGGGACAGAATTGAACTGCCGACACGGGGATTTTCAGTCCGTTACGGGATAAAATGTCGTCGCACTTTGGCGCACTATTGCGCGAAAAATAAAGGACTGATAGGATTCCCGCCATACTAGCACGCACTAGAACGCCCACCATACAAGGGACAACAAAGGGATAATCATGGCTAAAAAATGGATTTCCGCCTTGCCTGGTGTTCGGTACCGAGAGCATGCCACACGAAAACAGAAAAATGGCAGAGCTGATCGCTACTTCGCCATTCGTTACTATGACGCCACTGGCAAACAGCGCGAGGAAGGGCTTGGATGGGCTACGGAAGGATGGTCTGCAGATAAAGCACA
>JAFQED010000070.1 GCA_017415765.1 Desulfovibrio sp.
AACCAAATCTCAACCATATTCAGCCAACTTGCATAGGTTGGTGGATAATGAAAAAATACATTGGGATGGCTTTTGAGCCATACTTCATGTCTTTTATGAATAGAGTGATTATCCGCAATAATATGAAATATCCTTATTTTGCAACTAGACACTAGTTTTGCTGGCGTGGCTGTCCGTCCTGACGGCGGGCCAGCTTCCATGTGCATTTGACTACCGAGAGTAGCTCATTAAGGCGGGGACGCCCAGCAAACAGTCCACTGGTGGCATCGGCTTCTGTAAACGGGGCCAGCAATAGGCCTGTATCCTCGTTGCTGTCTTCCTCGCCATGTATCTGTCTGTCTGTGCAGCTGCCCCTGCTTGCAAGCGAGTGTCCTGCGGGTTCCTTCAAAAATGGGGCAGGGGCGTCAGTGGCAAACTGCGTTCTGCCAAGGGCACTGCGTCTGTCCCCCACATCTGCTGTGGCATTTCCTGCCATAGCAGTGACAGGGGCAGCCTGGCTGGCTGCCTGGCGGGCCAGCTGACGCTGGCGTTCCAAGGCAGCCTGACGGCGGCGGGCCTCCTGCTCGCGGGAAAGGTCATTCAGGCAAACGCGGATGTCTCCGCTCAGGTCAAAGGCGTTCTTGCCCAAGGTACGGCCAAGGCTGGCTTCCAGACTGCGCAGCATCTGCTGGGGATCATCCGCCCCAAGACAGGTGCGGGCCACCTTGCCGCAGGCGTGTCGCATGGGGGTGACCTCAAAGCAGTGGGTCAGAACCTCGGCGGCCTGATCGTACTGCTGCTGCCGGAGCAGACGCCCCACCTCTACCAGATAGGGATTTCTGGCCTGTGGATCTTCCCGCTTGAGAGTGGCATACACAGAACATGCCCGGTGCCAGCGGCGGGCCTGGATAAAGGTTTCGGCAGAGCGGGCCAGCCATGCCTTGCAGCGCGGCATATCCCCCTTGCCCTTCCAGGCGGCAGCAATGCCAAGTTCTGCCTCGCCCTTGATCTGTGCATCGCGCAGGGCACGGTGAAAGGCCTCGATGGCATTGTTCCAGCGGGCGTTTTGCAGACATTGCATCCCCACCCGAAAGTAGTCCACAGGCTGATATGTTGGCCTAAGCAGACTGCCGTAGGTTTTGAGGGCTTCGTCAAAGGCTCTGCCGTCAGCCTGCTGCGCACCGTGGCGCAGGCGGGCCAGCAGAGGACGTGCTGTTTCCAGATGCAGGAGCTGGCGTTTCAGTTCCGGGATGGAATAGGGCCGGGCCAGCAGGGCACTGGCCCCACAACCAAGGGCGCGTAGCTGTTCCAGCTCGTTGTCATTGGGCAGGATAAGCAGTACCGGCATGGCCAGCAGCAACGGGTGCAGACGGATCATGGCACAGAAGCGTTCCCCGTCCATGTCGGAAAGTTTTTGACCGCAAACCACCATATCCGGCAGGCTGGTCTTGTCGTGCTCGGCTTGCGCTGCCAGAGAGCGTGCAGCTTCAAGGCCGGAGAGGCAGAGTTCCAGCCGCGAGATGCCCACCTCGCGCAGGGCACGCTGTTCCAGCGCGGCCAAGGCCTTGCTTTCACTAAGCAGGAGTACGCTGGGTTGAAAAGTGCGGCTGGTCATGGAAAATCCTCAAACGTCCGGCAGCGAATTGGGACGGATGCCATCATAGGATATGCTGTCCCCGCTGCCGACTGGCCGTTGTGTGCGTAGAGTGGCTGAAAACAGTATATCGCTACGCCCTGCGTCCGGCAAGGGCAGCGTTACAGAGTACCCATATCAGGCGTGATGCGCTTTTGGCAGATGAAAAAAGGAAGAGTATAGCGGGTAACGCGGTATCACCCAAGCTGGCTGCTGTCGGCCTTGCCCATACGTTGCACCAGGCAGCCTGGGATAACTTTGCCCTCACCCAAAAGGCGTAGTTCCAATGCAGCCTTGCCCTGCTGGCGGGCAACGGCTTCCCCCAGATAACGACCAGAATCATCGGTGATACGGCAGATTTCACCCATCCGCGCAGGGGGATCAAAGGGCAGACACCACATGAGCAGGGCGGATCCCTCCAGCGGGGAGCTAGGGCTTAGGCCTTCAGGCGATCTGTTTTGCGGCGTGTGGTTCACCCCCCGCCCGAACATTTGGCGAAATTCCTTACCCCGCACCAGCTTGATGCGGAAAATTTCATGGTATCCCAGTTCGCGCAGGCAGCGTTGCAGTCGGCGGTTCTGGCTGAAGCTCCAGAGGCCGAACCCCAGCCCGACCATAGCAAGACCTAGAGCGGCAGAAAAGGGACGGACGCCCAGCAGACTGTAAACAACGGATGGATCGGCGGATCGACGGGCGGTTGCGCTTTCCCAAAGGCGGACTTCAAATTCCACCGGTTTGGCTGGGATGCCCCGCAGCCCGATGCGCACCAGGCAACGCTGATTTTGTTCCACCGTACCCGCTTCTATACGTCCACGCCACATACCCGTGCCTGTCCAGTAACTGGAAAAGAAGGCATCAAAATGAAAAGACAGCGGGGCTGTTTCCGGCTCTATCTGTACCAGGACATCAGCGGGCTTGGGGCTGACCGCAGGGCAGGGGCCGGAGACACTTTCGCGTTGGGCAGCCAGCATATCCAACTGATAGGCACTGCCGCGTACCACAGCTTGCAGACCATCCAGAAGGGCAAGGATAGCCAGCACCAGCACAAACGCGCTCCACAGGCCGCTGTTGCGTGCAATACGGCGCAGATTATGCAGTTCGGCATCGGCCGTATTGTTGGGACGGACTCCTTCAGGATGGTAGCGGACTTTGGCCATGGTACAGGGGTTTAACGGATAAGGCTAAGTCTTTCGTCGGATTCCAGTACGCGCCATGTGACAAGGGCTGCCTTGTATCCGGGCAGCTCCATAAAGCTCTGGTCTTCAGCGGGGAAACGCTGGCGGATATGGCGCATCAGCCGGAAGGCCACCAGCCAGACCGGCACGGCACAGCCAAAAAACCAGAGGCAGAATGTCAGCATGGCCGAAGATGAATAGGCTACCTTGTACATGGCCAGAAAAACTACACCCAGGGTGAGGATATTGGCCGTGATGCGTACCACGCCGGTATAAATGCTGCGCTTATAGCTGTTCATGTCCATCCTTGTACAGAGCCCCGACTGATGGCGTCAACCATCAGTCGGGGGTTTCAAGGGTATAGGAGGTTACCGCTTGAAGATATTGGTCTTGGTGATGTTCATGAAGCGCAGGGCCTGATGCTTCGCATTTTCCTTGTAGTACATGCGGACTTCATCACCGGCTTCCCAGGTTTCCGGGGGCAGGTGCAGCTTGTCTTCCGGCACCTTAAAGGTGACCAGAGCCTGCAGACGGCGCGAGTATTCGGTAATGGTCTTGTTGGCTTCATCAATGATGGGGAACTTCTTGCCTTTCACCAGCGGGTGGTTGGGCTTGATGTTCATCTGCTTGTCGGTGAACTCGACCTGCAGGATTTCCAGAGCCTTTTTGACCGGGTCATAGATGGTAACGGTACTCTTGTTCAGATCAAATTGTACACGCCCACCGGGGGTCGGTAGCGGGCCGATTTCTGCCGGGTCAGAGGGCAGCAGGAAGGTTTCAATGCCACCAGTGTATTCCGGGTTACGCTGGTCGTGTTTCACATCCAGCACGATGGTGACGGTTTTGTTATTGGCGTCGAAGGCGACGCAACGCCCCTGTTCAACCTGGCCGAAGTCGCAGCCCGCAAGGCCAAGACTGAGGGCCAGAACCAGCATGAGCAACATGTTGCGTATTTTCATGGCATTCTCCTCTTAGGCCTTTTGCTTCTTGGCTGCCAGTTCCGCCTTGGCACCCTGCACCATGCGGACAGTGATGTAGAGGGAGATGACGA
Source organism: Desulfovibrio sp. (assembly GCA_017415765.1). Lineage (GTDB taxonomy): Bacteria > Desulfobacterota > Desulfovibrionia > Desulfovibrionales > Desulfovibrionaceae > Desulfovibrio. The sequence goes on from JAFQED010000070.1 coordinate 3,839, forward strand.
TAACAAAGCCCAGCACCAGCACTGTGGACAGGCCATTGATGAAACCGGCGTAATCAGGGAACATGGGCTGGAGGAGCTTCAGGACGACGGAGCAGAGGCAGCCCAGCACGGCTGTGCCGAAGGCAATGCGGATGCCGTAGCCCTTGATGTACTTGGTGGCCACAGCACCGATCTGCGCGCCGATGGCAGCACCAACAAGCATGATGAGGGCGGCCACGAGTTCGGTACGACCCTTGTAGGTATAGGAGGCCGCGCCGTACAGGCCGGAGATGGCCACTTCAAAAAGGTCGGTACCGACGGCCACGTGGGTGGGGCAGCCAACCAGATAGACCAGGGCGGGCATACGGATAAGGCCGCCGCCGATGCCGAGGATACCGGCCAGCCAGCCGGTGGCCAGGCTGACGATGATGGGCAACCAGGCCGAGCAGGTGATGCCAGCAGCGTGGAAGGTCATCATGGGCGGCACTTTGAAGGCGTGCAGCTTGCTGGCCCAGTCAAGGCCCACAGCAGTTTCATCCAGCTTGTTGCCGGCAGCCGCTGCTTCGCGTTCCTTCTTCTTGCGCAGGGCCACATCATGGAAGACCATCCAGGCAATGGAGATGAGCAGCACCACATAGAGCCAGCGCACGACCTTATCTACGGAGCCGATGCGTTCCAGCCACATGATCATCTGGGCACCGATTTCCACGCCTACAACGGTACCAACCAGCATGGTGATACCCAGCTTGTAGTCCACGTTGCCGAACTTGCCGTGCCGCATGGTGGAGATGAGCGATTTTCCAGCCATGTGGGCCACGTCGGTACCAATGGCGAAGGCCATGGGGAAACCAAGGATGTTCAGGCCGGGCGTAACCATCCACGCACCGCCCATGCCAAAGAAGCCGCCGATGATGCCAACGCCGAGGCCAAGGACGATAAGGCCGGGCCAGAAAATCGATACGCCGGAAATGGGCATCAAGACATACAACCAATCCATATCTGCCTCCTTCCGGCCTAGTGTTCCGCCAGCGAGCGGTGTTTGAGGTCGATGCCGATGTGAGACATCACGATGTCCGCCAGCACGCCGAAGATGCAGCCCACCACCGGGATAATGATGATGGTCAGTATGGTGAAGTACAGATGACTGTCATTGTACATCTGGGCCCACCACAGCATGATGCCATCAAGGCGGCGCGTATCGGCCACGATGACCACGTTTGCAGCACCTTTCTTGGCGGCAAGTGCCAAAGAGGGCATGAACACGAGCAGCCACAGGGCGCACACAGCCAGGGCCGACCAGATTCTCCGCATTTTCTGCATATAAACCTCCCATTAGGACACGGATCGGGCAAACCACTTGCCCATGATTGTGAAATTTAGAGCAAACGCCGTGCCATTGCGTGATAAAAATTGTAAAAATCAAATAAAAACAATATATTATATTTTTATTGTACAAAAAAATTTTTAGGTATATAGCTACTTCTTGCACGAAATTCAGTTTTTTGCGTGATAACACGCAAGGGTTTGCACTAAGGGCGAATACTGGATTGGGCCTTTGTGCCAAGCCTCTAAAAAAGCTTGCACGCTACCGGGGCGGGGGAAGATGGTTGCAGGAACGAAACTTGTGCGAAAAAGCACGCAATGGAAGAGGGCCGCTACCGGGCAGCAGGGTTTGACGCGACAGATGCTTTTTATGGGCATCCCCCTGTTTGGTGCCCTGTTTTTACTGCTCTTTTTTGCTGTACACACCACGGTGGAGACGTTTTTACGACGCGCCATTGCACGCAATGCGCAATTACAGGCCCAGGCCATGAGCCTTGGTTTGGAGCAGCTTTTGGCCGAAGCGCGCAACCAGTTGCTGATCCTTGCCGAAGGCTCCATGCAGGAAGCGGAGATGATGCGGCGACTGGGCTTTCGCGTTCAGGCCAAGGGCCTGCAATATCGCGAGGTTGCCTTCACAGGGCTGGAGCCGGAAGATCGCTTTCTTTTGTTGATTCACGATAACGAAGTTATCCGGGTACCAGATAAGGTTGCCGCCAGTGCGCTTGCCAGCCCTTTTCATATAGCTGTGCCCAACCCGCAGGTGGGGCAGGTCAGCATCAGCCAGCCGCAGGAAGTGGTCTATTCCCTCATGCCCATCAATAAAAGTGTGCAAAGCGTGACCTTGCAGGTTATCCGGCTGTCCACGCCGGTTTTTGATATGTCAGGTCGTTTTCAGGGCCTACTTTGTCTTTCGCTGGATCTGAAAAGTCTGCGCGATGCCATGTCCAGCTATTCTGCGCCAGAGCCGCCGTTCACCCATGACGGTAAACCGTTGCTGAGCTTCTTTTTTGATCGTGAAGGCTGGTTGCTCTTTCAGGCGGAGCCAGCGGAAATGGGGGCAGACCTTCCGCTGCGCTCAACTATGGTTCGCATCGGCTACAGCGGAGATTTTGGCCGTCCCGGTTTCCGGCAGGCGTTCAGGCCAGATTCCTCCCATATGGAGTATTGGAAGATGGTGGCCGAGATTCAGGGCGGGCGTAGTGGGCAGATCAATTTTTCGGGCGAGCAGGCCCGGCAGGCTGAAGGTATCAGTTTTGCGCCAGTGAGCTTTGCCATGTCTCCACAGGGGAAGCGCAGCATTATCGGTGGGCTTGCCATCCTGGACAATAATTTTGCCATGTCCACGGCTATCGGGCAGATCCAGCCTCTTTATGCGGCCTGCTGTCTTGGGGGACTGGTGTTGCTGGGGCTGGGTCTCTGGTGGGTGGTACGCCGCATGGGCCAGAGTCTGGGCCAGCTGGAGCAGGCCCTGGCCCACAGCAATGGTGCGGACGAGGTCGCCCCGCTTGAGCTGCGCGATCTGCCTCTGGAGGTAGAAGGGATCAGGCGAGAGGTGAATGTGCTGCTTGGCAGACTTGATAGATCTCGAACCAGCCGTCAGTCACAGGAGCGAGCCAAATGGGAACACTGGCAGCGTGAGGCATCAGAGGAGTTGCCCAGTCCTGATACGGTACCCCTGCGTGGTCTGATAGGCCACTCCCCAGCCATGCGGGTTTTGCTGCAGCAGGTGGGTCGGGCCTCACAGGTGGATGCTGACGTACTGGTGGTGGGGGAAACCGGCACGGGTAAGGAACTTGTGGCCGAATTTATCCATGAGCAAAGTGCGCGTGCGGGTGGGCCCTTTATTACCATCAACTGTGGAGCACTGGACGAGACGTTGCTGATGGATACGCTTTTTGGTCACGTCAAAGGGGCGTTTACCGAAGCACGACAAAACAGAAAGGGGGCCTTTTTGGCTGCCGAGGGGGGGACGCTGATGCTGGACGAGGTGGGCAATGCCACCCACAAGGTTCAGCAGGCCTTGCTGCGCGCACTCTCCACCCGGCGAATCCGTCCCCTGGGGTCAGATCAGGATATTGCCTTCAATACGCGCATTATTGCGGCCACCAATGCGGAACTGCTGGGAGAAGGGGCTGAGGGGGCCTTCAGAGGGGATCTGTATTATCGTCTGGCGGTGATCACCATACAGACTCCCCCGCTGCGTGAGCGTAAGGAGGATATTCCCGCACTTGTGGCGCACTTTATGGCCGTGGGCTCTGCCGGGCAAAACCGGCCCGTGCCCCGTGTGAGTAGGGGGGCCCTGGCCCGCCTTGTGGCCCATGACTGGCCGGGCAATGTGCGCGAACTCAAAAATACCGTAACACGGGCACTGGCCTTTTGTGATGGCAAGCTGATCCTGGAACGGGACATCTTGCTGGATGCCCCGGCAAGCCCGGCAGACAGCCTGCCTGCTGATACACAGGGCGCAGAAGCCTCGGCCCCGTTGCACAGCGGAAGGAACGCTGCTGGCATACAGGAGGAGGCGTCAGACCCGGCCCGTTTTACCGGAAGGCCCGCTGTCAGGATGCGTCTCAATGCCCGGCAGCAGGCCATGTGGGAACGTTTGCAGGCCTTGGGCAGCGTGAGCAGACAGGAGTATGAGCAAATGGTCGGCAGTGGTATTTCCATGCGTACCGCGCAGTACGACCTGCAACAACTTGTGCGCTGCGGTCTGTTGCGCAAGGAAGGGCGCGGCCCGGCCCAACGCTATCTGGTCACGCGGGTCAGTGCTGCCTCTGGCGACAATCAGTAATACGCTGGAGAGATTTACCCCTTGAAAATTTTCGCTGGATGCCCGTGGATGCCTGTGGTTGTGAAAAAAAGCTGTAGATAAAAAAATGATCCAGTGGCATAAAAAAATCTTTTTACTGTAACCATCTGTATTTACAAGATAAAATTGTTAAGGAGTGGGGTTTGCCATTGCTGGCGTTCACCCTTGGGATATTTGCCTTTCTTGCTGTTTAAGGTATAAAGGGAGAACCTGCTGTCAGATTGACGTCCCAATTTTAGGCACTATTACTGATGTTATGGTGACTATGTTTGTCGTGTGTCGCTGTATGGCAGTCCTACGCCGACCGGTCAGGGCCGGTTGGCGCGGCAATGGCGAAGCGGGGCTCTGGCCCCGGCAAATCCAGATGCAGCCGCATCGTGACTTACGGGAGAAAACGCATGACCACTCTGTTTTATCTTCTGGGCTACCTGGCGGTAGTCGGCTTCATTGTCTTGGCTGTTCTGCGCCTCCGGGCGTACAGAAAAGCCAGCCCCCTCCATGTGCGCTGGGAGCTGTACCCCGTGCCGCATGAAGGCCCCAAGGCCAACTACGGCGGCAGCTTTATGGAAGACAAGGAATGGTGGAACAAACCCCGCCACATCTCGCACTGGGGCGACATCAAGGCTATCCTGACGGAAGTGCTCTTCCTCCATGCCACCTTTGAGCACAACCTCAAGCTCTGGTTCCGTACCTATCCTTTCCATTTTGGTATGTACATGCTGATGGGTGGTACTATCATCGTCTTCCTGTCGGTCATCCTGCAGTTCCTCGGCGTTGACCCGCAGGGTGGCTTCATGACCTTTGTGGGCAATGTCATCAGTGCTGTGGTGCTGGTGGGTTCCTTTGGCATCGTGGGCGGTGGGATTGGCCTCATCCTGCGCCGCCGTGCAGATGAAGGCCTGAAGCGTTACACCACCCTGGAACACTACGTCAATCTGGGCAGCTTTGTGCTGTTTGGCCTGTTGGCCCTGTGCGCCTGGGCTTTCAATCCCTCCTACTTTGATTTGTCCTGCGCCTTCATTGCCAACCTGCTGACCTTCAACTTTGAGCCGCTGCCGAGCTGTTTCTTTACCCTGAACCTGCTGGTGGGCTTCCTTGTGCTGATCCTCATCCCGGTCACCAACATGACCCACCTTATCCTCAAGTATTATATGTACCATGACATCCGCTGGGGCGATGAGCCTACCAACTACAGCGAAGCCAACAAGCAGGCCATCGGCAAGATGCTCAAGTTTAAGACCACCTGGTCTGCCGACCACATTGCCGGCCCCAACGGTGCCAAGACCTGGGTCGATGTGGCTACCACAAATCCTGCCGCCCCCAAAGAATAGATTAGGGAGTCTGATATGAAAGATAATCTGCAGCTGAAAGATGTATCCACTGCCGAAGGGCAGATGGTCAGCATTGACTTGAAGGACATTCCCCGGCTTCCGCTGGACGTGGAGCCTATGCCCTGGCGTCCGCTTACCGATGAGCAGAAGGAAAATACCGCCTGCATCCTTGATGAAGTCTGTGTGCTGAACATCCCCAAGCCCAAGAGCCGGGAAGAAGAGGAAGAGCTTGTCAACAAGTTCCTCAACGGTATGCGCAAGCTTTTCACCACCGAAAACAACTGGACCTTCCTGCCCATGCTCCAGACCAGCATGGACAACTGTGTGCAGTGCAATTCCTGCTCCGAAGCCTGTCATCTCTATGAAATGTCAGGCGAGAACGAAATGTACCGCCCCAACTTCCGCTCCGAGATCTTCCGCCGCATCTACAAGCAGTATGTGAAGAAGGAGCCGCTGGCCAAATGGCGTTATGGCGACATGGGCCTGAACTGGAAGACCGTGGCCCGCCTGGGCGAACTGGCCTACCGCTGCAACCTTTGCCGCCGTTGTGCCCAGACCTGCCCCATCGGTGTGGATAATGGCCTGATCGCCCGCGAGATCCGCAAGATCTTCAGCCAGGAGCTGGGCATCTATCCCCGCGAACTGCACGAACGCGGCACCATGAACCAGATGAAGGTCGGCTCCTCCACCGGCATGACCCCTGACGTGGTCAAAGAAAACGTGGAGTTCATCGACGAGGATTACACCGAAATCACCGGCGTGGGCATCACCACACCCTTCGACGTGCAGGGCGCGGACATCATGCTGCTGCACAACGCTGGCGAAGTCATGGCCTGGCCTGAAAACATCGCTGCCTTCTCCCTCATCTTCCAGGAAGCTGGCTTGTCCTGGACGCTGTCCAGCAAGGCCATGGCCTACGATGGCGTGAACTACGGCGTCTTCTATGATGACGCCCAGACAGCCCGTATCGCCCTCCAGCACATGATGGCAGCCAAGGAACTGGGCGTTAAGAAAATCGTTATCGGCGAATGTGGCCATGCCCACAAGGCCCTGACCGTTATTGCCGACCGCGTTATCCCCTTTGAGTACCAGGTGCCGCGCGAAAGCTGCTATGTGACCCTGCGTGACATCGTGGTGGGTGGCCGCCTTAAGCTGGATCCCTCGCGCAACAACTTCCCTGTGACCCTGCATGACCCCTGCAATGCCGTGCGTCTTATGGGCATTGTGCAGCCGCAGCGCGAAATCCTGCACAAGATTGCCCCCATGTTCCGCGAAATGCCCTGCCACGGTGTGGACAACTACTGCTGCGGCGGCGGCTCCGGCTTTGCCATCATGACGCGCAACAACATTGAAGAATGGCGCGGCAACATCTCCGGTCGCAAAAAGTTCTGGCAGATCAGTGAAGCCTTCAAGGATTGCCTTGGCCCCGAAACCAAGAAGTACATCTGCGCTCCTTGCTCCAACTGCAAGGGCCAGATCCGTGAAATCCTTGAACACAATGACCTCTATAGCAAGAACAGCTTTGCCTATGGCGGTCTGGTGGAACTGATCGTCAACGCCATGACCAATGTGAATCCCGGCTTCATCAAGTGGGAAGGCGAAGAAGAATAAGCCTGACCATCCAGAAGCATTATCGCCCCTCGGCCCTGTGGCCGGGGGGCTTTCTGTTTGTAAAGCCAATTTGGACTATGTAGGGCACTTTTTACGCGTGTTTGAACGGTGTAGTAGGTACTGTCCAGAATTGGGTGTTCAATTTGAAATTGCAATTTGGGAAGAAATTTACATCACGGAATATTCAGATAAAGTATCTTCCACCATATAGCCCAGATTTAAACCCTATTGAAAAAATGTGGAGTAAAGTGAAGGCAAAAATCAAGGAATATCAAGCAACTGATACAGAGAGTCTATTTAGAGCAATTAAGGGTGCATTGAAAACGGTGACAGCATCAAATGCAGTAGGGCAGCCCCTACACTGTCATTCCCACCCTTCAACGCTCTTCCCCTTCAGGGCGTTGGAGAAAAGCGGTAAAATTCCAACACTGGGGCGGCGGGTATCATGTCCGCTGTTGCCAGTTTTTCATAAAAATGGCGCAGCCCCTGTAGCTCATCCCCCCGCAGGGTGTAGAGCAGACCATCCAGATAGTAGCGGCGCAGCTCCTCGCGGGAAAGGGGACAGCCATAACCTGTGATGTCAAGGATCACATCCATATGGGCAAGCCCCCAGTCCCGTCCCTGCCGGAGCAGTGCACCGGGGTCAGAACGGAACAGGCCCGCATCGGCAGCCTGTCGGCTGATAACCCAAAGCCCAAAGATGAACGGCAGCCCTGTCCAGTCCCGCCAGGCCTCGGCCATGTCCAGACGCCACGGATAGTCGGGATGGTCGCGTAGGTGCAGGGCTTCGTCGCCAATGGCCAGAAAAGCCGTGGGGGGGGTGGCAGAACGCAAGGCCTGGGAGACGCGTCCTGTCCTGTACTGCGGGCTGATACCGTAGTAGTCGCGCATCAGTAGACGCAGCAGGGCCACGGAGGTGTGGCTCTCGCCACTGATGCAGATCTCATGGCCGTCAAGCTGCTCAATGGGCAGACGGGAAAGCAAGAGGACACTCATGACCGGCCCACGCGAACCTATGGAAAGATCCTCCACCAGATAATAGCGTTCCGGACTGCGGGCATACTCAAAGCAGGAGCAGGAGGAGACGTGCAGCTCACCACGCTGCATCATTTCATTGAGCAGGGCAGGCGGGGCTGAGACCAGTTCATAGTCGTGTGGCAGGATTCCCGCTTCCAGCGGGTGGTAGATGGGCAGCACATTAAGATAGCTGATGCGGCCCATGCGCAGGGTGGGGCTGGTCGGCATGCTCTCCTCCTTGCTGGCTACGACCTGTTCAGACAGCGGGCTGCGGCTCGACAGGTCTGTAATCCATCAACCGCTGCACTGGTGTAAAACCGGCGGCCCGGATGATTTTGTGGATCTCTGCCCGGTTGAGCCTGTACGAAACCCCGGCGGCAGCCACCACATTCTCTTCAATCATCAGGGAGCCAAAATCATTGGCCCCGTGGAAGAGGGCCAGTTGGGCCACTTCCGGCCCCATAGTCACCCATGAAGCCTGGATATTGGGCACATTGTCCAGCACCAGACGGGAGACGGCCAGCAGACGCAGATAGGCCGGGGCAGGTAACGAATCTACCGAAATACGGGTATGGGCGGGCTGGAATGTCCACGGGATAAAGGCTGTGAAACCTTCTGTCCTGTCCTGCACGGCACGCACGGCAAAAAGATGATCCAGCCGATGGGACGGGCTTTCCTCATGCCCAAACATCATGGTGGCTGTGGTGCGCATACCCAGTTTGTGGGCTTCTTCCATCACCATCAGCCATGCATCGGCCGAGCATTTGTTGGGCGAAACCTGCTTGCGGACGGCATTGTGCAGTATTTCTGCCCCGCCACCGGGGATGGAATCCAGGCCGGCCTCGCGCAGACGGCGCAGCACTTCCGGCACGGACAGGCCAAAGGTCTGCGCCCAGAAAAAGATTTCTGGCGGGGAAAAGGCGTGGATATGCAGTGTGGGCCAGGTGGCCCGCATCCAGCGCAGGAGGTCTTCGTACCATTCCAGCGGCAGGTCAGGATGATGCCCCCCCTGCAGCAATATCTGCGTCCCGCCAAGGCGGATGGTCTCGTCAATCTTTCGGGTCATTTCTTCCCGGCTGATGACATAGCCGCCTTCCTGATCCGGCGTACGGTAAAAGGCACAAAAGCGACAGGCACAGACGCAGATATTGGAATAGTTGATGTTGCGGTCGCCCACATATGTCACAACGGGCTGGGGGTGGCGGCGCAGCCGTTCCGCATGGGCAAGACGGGCCAGGGTATGCAGACTGGCCTTGTAGTACAGGGCCTCGGCGGCCGGGCGATCAAGACGCTGCCCCCCTGCGACCAGGCGGGCAGCCTCGCGCACATCGGCGTATTGGCTGCCAGTTTCTTCAAAGGGGCTGTGTGCGGGGGCAAAGGGCATCAGTGGGCCTCCCCTTGGGCTACGGTGGCAAAAACAGCATTGCGCCTGACCGGTCGGAAGCCCGACTGGCGGATCATCTGTTCCAGTTCGTGGATGGTCATGCCCTGGGCGGCAGAGGAACCTGCCATATGGCCGATGTGTTCTTCCACAATGGTGCCGTCCAGGTCATCCGCGCCATACCAGAGGGCCGTCTGGGCCAGCTTGGGCGGCATCATTATCCAGTAGGCCTTGATATGGGGGATGTTGTCCAGCATCAGGCGGCTTACGGCCACCGTGCGGAGCTGGTCAAGTCCGCGCTGCGGGCCAAGGCGTTCTTCCGGAAGTTTGAGGCGGCTGTTTTCGGTCAGGAAGGGCAGGGGGATGAAGCAGGTAAAGCCGCCGCTTTTGTCCTGCTGCTCGCGCAGGCGGCAAAGATGGTCGATGCGGTGTTCCAGAGTTTCCAAATGGCCATAGAGCATGGTGCAGTTGGTTTTGAGACCAAGGCTGTGGGCCTCGCCCGAAATACGCAGCCAGGTGGTGGCATCGGCCTTGTGCGGGCAAATCTGGGCGCGCAGGTCTTCGTCAAAAATTTCTGCTCCGCCGCCCGGCATCATCACCAGGCCTGCGGCCTTGAGCCGTTGCAGTACCTCCAGCGTACTGATGCCCTCAAGACGGGAAAAATGTTCAATTTCCACAGGGGTAAAGGCCTTGAGCGGCAGATCAGGCCAGCTGCTGTGGATACTGCGCAGGATGTCTTCAAACCAGCTCAGGGGCAGGGTAGGATGACACCCCCCCACCATGTGCATTTCATCCAGCCTGAGCACGCTTTTGCGGGCAGCAGCCAGTCGGGCCATGATGTCGTCTTTTTCCAGACGGAACGCACCGGCCTGGCTGTCGTCATCCCTGCGGAAGGCACAGAAGGTACAGCCATTAACACAGACATTGGTATAGTTGATTTGCCGGTTCACCACATAAAAGGCCGCATCGCCATGCAGACGGGTGCGGACGTGATGAGCCAACGCGCCCACGGCTACAGGGTCGGGACAGTGGTAGAGGGCAAGGCCGTCCTCCGGGCTGAGGCGTTCTCCGGCCAGGACTTTTTCATGGATGGACGAAAGGCCCAGCCCGGCGTAATATGCTGCATCGGGCAACAGGCCCGCCGGGATCGCGGGGGCAGTTGTGCCCATGGCGTTTGAGGTCTGCTCTGGCATGATACGTTCCCGTGTGTGATGGTTTTCTGGTGCAATGGAATAAGCCGCTCCGGCGGCCCTGTCAAATGGAGGTACCGTGTCCTGTCCTGCACATCTCACGCTGGGGCTTTCCCCCTGTCCCAATGATACCTATATTTTTCACGCGCTCCTGCACGGGCTGGTGTCGTCCCCCGTGCCCGTGCACCCGCATCTTGCCGATGTGGAGGAACTTAACGGCATGGCCTGCCGCAAGGCCCTGGACGTGACCAAAATTTCTCTGGGGGCTGTAGCCAATTTTGTGGAGGACTATGCCCTGCTTTCGTCCGGTGCGGCCCTTGGCTGGGGGTGCGGCCCTCTGCTGGTGGCGCGGAATCCCTTGCCCGAAGCGGCGTGGCGCACGGCCAGTGTGGCCATACCGGGACGCATGACCACGGCCAATCTGCTGCTGGACGTACACGGTGGCTTTCACGGCCCGCGAGAGGAAATGCTGTTCAGCGATGTGATGGGGGCTGTGGCCTCTGGCCGGACAGATATGGGGCTTATCATCCATGAGGGGCGATTTACTTACGGGGCCGCCGGTCTGGTCAGACTGCTGGATCTGGGGCAATGGTGGGAAGGGCGTTTTGCCCTGCCCCTGCCCCTGGGGGCCATTGTAGCCCGGCGCGACTTGCCCGTGGGTCTTGCCCGTGATGTGCAGGCAGCCATTGCTGCCAGCCTTGACCATGCCCGCGCCCATCCCCACGCCAGTGCGGACTTTATCCGGCAGCACGCGCAGGAGCTTTCTGCCGATGTGACGCGGGCGCATATAGAAACCTTTGTCACCGACTACAGCCGGGATCTGGGCGATGCCGGGCGGGCTGCCATCCGGCTGTTGCTGGAACACGCTGCGGCCTTGCATGGCAAAAGCCTGCCCAAAGAGCTGTTTGTGAGCTGAAATGTTCCGTTTTCTGTTTTCACGGCTGGAGGCCCGCTATTTTTACAGCCTCGGTCTGCCCATCTTTGTAGCCCAGCTTTCGCAGGTGGGCATGAATTTTGCCGATACGGTCATGACCGGTCGGGCCAGTGCTGAAGAGATGGCCGCCGTGGCTGTTGCCGGCTCCATCTGGGCACCGTTCTCCCTGTTGGCTCTGGGCTGCCTTTTTGCCCTGACACCCCTCTCTGCCCAGCGCGTGGGTGCGGGAGACAGGGGCGGTGCGGCCCATCTTTTGCGGCAGGGCCTATGGCTGACCCTGTTTTTGAGCCTTCTGTTCATGTCCTTTTTCTATCTGCTTTCGCAGCGCATGGAGTTTTTTGGCCTTGACCCACGGCTTGCAGGATTGGCTGGGGGCTATTTGCGGGCCATACTCTGGGGCTTGCCGGGCTTCATGCTTTTTGTGAACCTGCGGAGCTTTCTGGAGGGCTTTTCGCTTACTCGCCCAGCCATGATCGTGGGCTTGCTTGGTCTCGCCTTCAATGTACCGTGCAATTATGTATTGATCTATGGCAAGTTGGGGCTGCCCGCCCTGGGGGCTGTGGGTTGTGGCGTGGCCACGGCCCTGTGTTACTGGTTCATGGCTCTGGCCATGCTTGTTTATGTGCGGCGAGAAGCGGCCTGTCGGAATTTGCAGCCTCTTTTCCTGCCGCTCTTTGTGCCGTCTGCCTCTTGCAAGAAGGGAAAAACCGGGCCTTGTCTGGATTTGCCGCTGGTATGGCGCGTCCTGCGTATTGGCCTGCCCGGTGCGCTGGCCCTGTTTTTTGAGGTTTCGCTCTTTGCCCTGACAGCCATCCTGCTGGCTCCCCTGGGGACAGTAGCGGTGGCAGGGCATCAGATTGCCATGAATCTGGCTTCTGTCATGTTCATGTTCCCGCTGGCCCTTGGTATGACGGCCACCATTCGGGTGGGACACAGCCTGGGGGCACGCAAGTTTGCCCAGGCGCGCCTGACCGCACGCACAGCCCTGAGCCTGAGCGTGTGTTTTGCCCTGCTCATTGCCGGGGCGGTGACCTTTTTCCGTGAACCGCTGGTACTTCTCTACAACGATGACCCCGCAGTGACGGCCCTGGCTGCACATCTGCTGCTCTACATGGCCTGCTATCAGGTGGTGGATGGCTTGCAGACTGTGGGGCTGGGTGTACTGCGTGGCTACAACGATACGCGGGTCATCGGTATCATCTGTTTTGTGACGTACTGGCTTATCGGCTTGCCAGTGGGCTATGTGCTGGCGCGTACAGACTGGCTGGTTCCGCCAATGGGGCCTGCAGGCTTCTGGCTGGCCTATATCCTTGCACTGGGCTTTGGCGCGACCTGTTATCTGGCGCGTGTGCGCTTTTTGCACGGGCTGGCAAGCGAAGAGATTGGGCGGCGTATCAAACGCTAGAGCATTTTCCTATTGAGACACTTTGTGTTTCATCTATGCTGCCCCATCCGCAGTTTCCCCCGGCACAGCCATGTGGTCTATCACGCGCCGACCTTGCCGGAAAAGGAGCATTTCGTATCAGTCGCCTTGGGAACTGTCGGATGGTGTTCAGCTCCGAAGGGGCCAGTGGCTCACCCGATTGCAACCGGGTCTGGAAGTAGGCCGCCAGCATCCCGTGCAGCCCTGCAAGCTGGTCTTCTGTGCCGCGTTTGTCTTTTGCCATATATCTGTCGCCTCCTCCTACAGTTGGAGTTTGCCTGTTAAAAGGTACGTCAGCCCTGCTGCCGCTACTGCCCAGACCACCTTTTCTATCCATTTGTTGGAACCTGACATCTGGGCCATCCGCAGTTCTACCTCAAGCAGTCTGCGGTTCAGCTCTGTGATACTGTCAGAGAAACGGGAAGCCTGTTCTTCCAGTACGGCGTTGGAAGTCAGCAGGTCGCGCAGACCGTGCAGGGTGTTCTTGATTTCCACTATTGCCGCCATCATGGAGGCGAGGTCGCCCTCACGGTAGCAGACGTGGGTGGGTGGGGGGATGTTGGGAGAGGGCCGGTGTTCTGGTTGCAAGGGGAGGTGAGATGGTAATACGTCCATAATCCTCCTTGGTTAAAGGTTGAGATGAATGGCTGATAACGCCTTTATCTTGGGTATGCCTTGGTGTAGCTGATGTGATAACTCCTGTCAGGCTTCTGCCTTGGAAATCAGCTCCTGAAGCCTTGCCGGGTCGTTGTCCAGCAACCTGAAAAGTTGCAGGAGTGTCTGGGGTGGTTTGGTTTTTCCCCGCTCATAGCGAGAGAAAGCATTGGCCCCGCCACCAAAAAGCTCTCCGGCCTGACGCTGGTTCAGCCCCAGCTTCTTGCGTACTGCAAGTACAAAGGAAGGGCCATACTGCTTCATGTTGACTGTGCGTTCAAAGTCAGCCATCAAATCTGCCATGACCGCACATTCAGCCTGTGCAAGCAGCACTTCACCGCATTTCTGACATTTATCACCGTCCAGAAGGAAGGTGGTTTTCTGCCCTTTACAGGAAAACGGGATGGGATGCCTACCGTGTTCCAGTTCAGCCCCACCACAGACAGGACATAGCATCTTATAACTCCTTGAATGAAACTATGACTACACCATCCATGACTGTCAGCTTGATGTACAGCATACCTGCCGATGAGGCGTGACGATACACATCCTGCCAGACAGTATGGTCGTGATAGCTTGTCATGCTTTTGTAGAACTCCACACGTTCCAGTTTGAGCAGTTCAGCAAACATATCCTGTGGCTGGAAACCAAGGCAGTAGGCGTGTCGTACAGCGGTTGCCGTGGCACGAACCTTGCCTGCTCGGACAAGTTCCTTGATTGTGCTTAACGGACAATGCGGAGAGGATTTTTCCATGTCCTGAAATTACCCTGACAGGGTAATTTGTCAAGCAGGGGCTGGCTAACGTGCCTCTACTGCAGCGGCTGCTGCGGTTCAGGCAGCAGGCTCTTCTGTGATCAGCTTGCGGAGCGTGATGAAGGCCACCACGGTGTAGTCCATGCCTTGCAGCATATTGGCAGCCTTGTGGCGGCGACCTGCTGCCCCGTTGAACGACTGTTCCATGAAGGCTTCAATGGCTGCCCGCAGCGGCTCGATGCCCCGCTTGACCGGCCCCTTGCCGTAGATGGTGTTGGCCTCGGCATTGCGCCCTTGCAGCCGGGAGCAGTTGTTGAAATAGCGGTCGCGCCCACGGTTGCACATGGCCTGTTCGTGGGCCAGCTCACGGGCAAGCTCAGGCGCGAGAGCGTCAGGGGTGGAGGCATCAGCGGTAGGGGCAGGGGCAGGAGAGGCGGTTGCGACAGTTGTGACGATGGGTGTCGTCATGGCATAACTCCTTGGTTTTCTTGAGAAAGTTGTGAGAAAGTTTAGAGTTGGTGAGGATAAAAAAAGAAACGCCCATGAATGGAAATCACGGGCGTTTCAAGGCTTTATGGGGGTTTCAGGAATGTTTACTATTTGTCGCAATTTGTCGCAATTTGTCGCAATTTTTGTCGCAATTTTGCGACAGCGACAGGGACAGGAAACGACTGGCGTAAAACAGCAGCGGCATGAGTTTGTCCGCCAGCCTTGCGGGTTTTCGTCAATCGTGATAGATGTAGCCGCTTGTTGCGAAAGTGGCGGAACTGGCAGACGCATTGGACTTAGGATCCAACGCCTTCGGGCATGGGGGTTCAAATCCCCCCTTTCGCACCAGAAATCCCTCAGAAAAAAAGGAGCCCCCTGTGGAATACACCGTAGAAGATATCTCACCGGTCAAGAAAAAGGTCGTCATCACCACTGAAGCCCAAGAGGTCGAGGCGGCCATCATGGGGGCTGTAGCCCTCTATCGCACTTCGGTGCAGATGGACGGCTTCCGCAAGGGTAAGGTGCCTGCCTCTCTCATCGAGCAGCGTTTTCGTGACAAGATTTATGAGGAAGCCCGGCAGGATATTGTCAATGTCCACATCAATGATGTCATGCAGCAGTTGGGTGTGCAGCCTCTTTCTGGTTTGAATGTAGAGGGTGCTGATACCCTGGAGCGTGGCAAGACCTATCAGTACAGCATTGAATTTGAAGTCCTGCCTGTTTTTGACCTGCCTCCCTATGAAGGGATGGAAGTGGAGCAGGAAAAGGTCGTTGTGGACGAAAAGGAAGTGAGCGGCGTGATCGATCGGATCCGCCGTGACCGCGCTCAGCTTGTGCCTGTTGATGGCAATGAGCCCGCCAGGGATGGGCAGATCGCCAGCATTGACTTTGCCGCCTACGAAAACGGTCAGCCGCTTGAGGGCATTGCGGGACAGAACTTTGACCTCGCCCTGGGGGAACATCAGGCTCTGCCCGAATTTGAGGAGCTGGTCAAAACTATTCCCTATGGACAGGAAGGCGAGGGCGAAATCCGTTTCCCCGATGATTTTCTTGCCAAGGATTTGGCCGGTAAGACCGTGACCATGAAGGTCAAGGTTCATGCCGTCAAGGAACGCAAGTTGCCCGAACTTGACGATGAATTTGCCAAGGCTATGGGCTTTGAAAACGTGGAAAAGCTTCAGGAAGCTATCACCACAAGCTACCGCCAGAGCCGTGAAAACCTGAACAAGAGTGCGGCGCAGAAGACCTTGCTGGATCGTCTGCTCAAGATGGTGGAATTCCCCCTGCCGGAAAGTCTGCTTGAAATCCAGATGCGCAGCCTTATCGGTGGTCTTGCAGCCAGGCTCGAACGCCAGGGCAAGTCGCTTGACTCACTGGGCAAGAGCAATGAAGATCTGCGTAAGGAAATGCTGCCTGAAGCAGAGGAAATGGCGCGCATCCAGGTGCTGCTGCTTTCCATCGCCAGAAAGGAAGGGCTGGAAGTAAGCGACCATGAGGTCACTACCCATCTCTATCAGGAAAGCCTGCGCAGTGGGGAGGACTTCAAATCCCTGCGGGAAAGCTATGAGCGTTCCGGCATGATTTTTGTGCTGCGTGACCGTCTGCTGGCAGACAAGGCCATGGACATGATCTATGCCAAGGCCAAGGTTACAGAGGTAGAACCCAAAGCCGCCCCGGCAGCGGATGCTGAAACTCCCAAGGCTGAATAGAAGTCATTTTGACTGGCATATGCAATCAGGAGAGGCGGCCCAGGCCGCCTCTCTTCAACCCCCTGCGGGAGGGTCCATGTCTGTCCCCTTTGTTATTGAAACCACCGGCCGTTCCGAACGAGCCTACGATATTTATTCTCGTCTGCTCAAAGACCGTATCGTCCTGCTGGGTACAGAGGTCAACGATGCTGTAGCCTCGCTGATCTGTGCTCAGCTGCTTTTCCTTGAGTCACAAGATCCGGAAAAAGAAATCTACCTCTACATCAATTCTCCTGGCGGTTCGGTAACGGCTGGCTTCGCCATTTATGATACCATGCGCTATATTTCTGCCCCTGTAGCCACGGTTTGCATGGGGCGGGCTGCCAGTATGGGGGCCTTCCTGCTGGCGGCGGGGGAGCAGGGGATGCGTTTTGCCCTGCCCAACAGCCAGATCATGATCCATCAGCCTTCGGCCGGCTATCACGGACAGGCCACGGACATTGAGATCCACGCCCGCGAAGTTCTGCGGCTCAAGGAGCGGCTCAACCGTATTCTGGCTGAAAACACGGGCCGTCCTTATGAGGATGTTGTCAATGCCACGGAGCGGGACAATTTCCTGACTGCCGAGGAGGCCAGAGAGCTTGGTATCATTGACCGCGTACTGGCTTCCAGAAAAGAGATGATGCAGGAAAAGGGCAATTAGTCATGGCCGGAAAGAGCAAAACCCCTCAAGACGAGCTGTTGCGCTGCTCCTTCTGCGGGCGTAGCGAAAATGAGGTTCGCAATCTCATCGTACAGGATGGGGCAAGCATTTGTGATACCTGCGTCAAGGCTTGCACAGAGATCATTGCGCGTGACCAGCGCGGCAATGCCGAAAGCCCGGAACGCCTGCTTTCGCCGCAGGAAATCAAGGAGCGGCTTGACGAATACGTCATCGGGCAAAATGAGGCCAAGAAGAATCTTTCTGTGGCGGTGCATAACCACTACAAGAGAGTTTTCTACGCCGATGCCCTGGGCGATGACGTGGAGCTGGAAAAAAGCAATATCCTGCTGGTTGGGCCATCGGGCAGTGGCAAGACCCTATTGGCAAAGACCCTTGCCAAGGTTTTGCGAGTCCCCTTTGCCATTGCCGATGCCACGACGCTGACCGAAGCCGGCTATGTGGGGGAGGATGTGGAAAACATCCTTGTCCAGCTTTTGCAAAATGCCGACTATGATATGGAGGCCGCCAGCAAGGGCATCATTTACATTGATGAAATAGACAAAATTTCCCGTAAGGGGGATGGCCCCTCCATCACCCGCGATGTTTCTGGCGAAGGCGTACAGCAGGCCCTTTTGAAGATCATTGAAGGTACCGAAGCCAACATCCCGCCCAAAGGCGGACGCAAACACCCGCAGCAGGAATTCATCCGCATGAACACGTCCAACATCCTGTTCATTGTGGGGGGGGCATTTGTTGGGCTGGATAAGATTGTGGAATCACGCATGAGTGGTGGATCCATGGGCTTTGGGGCCAAGGTACGCAGCAGCAAGGAAATGCCATTGGCCGAACTGCTGGAGAAAATTCATCCGCAGGATCTGGTTAAGTTTGGTCTGATCCCCGAATTTGTAGGGCGTATCCCCATCATCACCCATGTGGATGAGCTTGATGAGCCGGATTTGGTCCGTATTCTCACTGAGCCGCGTAATGCCCTGGTGCGCCAGTATCAAAAGCTCTTTGAACTGGACAATGTAAAGCTGCGCTTTACGCCGAACGCGCTCAAGTCCATTGCAGCGCGGGCCATTGAACGCAAGACCGGTGCACGCGGGCTGCGCAATGTCATGGAAAAGATCATGCTGAACATCATGTTCAAACTGCCTTCCATGCCGGATGTCACAGAATGTCTCATCAATCGGGCTGTTATCGAAAAGGGGAAGGAACCCGTACTGCTCCACGGTAACAGAAAGACTGATGGCAAGGCTGCCAAGGACAAGGCGTCTTGATGGGATACATATCCCCGGAACTGTAACCTGTACGGAGAAGCCATGCCTGGAACGCCCTCTGGTGAACATTTGCAACGTCTGCCCGTCATGCCCCTGCGCGAGGTGGTCATGTTTCCCCGTGCCATCATGCCGCTTTTTGTCGGGCGGGAGGGATCCATCAAGGCCATTGAGACGGCCCAGGCATCCTACAGCAAGCAGATTTTTCTGGTAACCCAGCGTGAGCCGGAACTGGAAAAACCCCAGGGTGGAGACCTTTGCCCGGTGGGGGTGATCAGCAAGGTTTTGCAGATGCTGCGTCTGCCTGATGGTACCATCAAGGTACTGTTCGAGGGGCTGCAACGGGCGTCTTGGTCAGATCTGGAGGACGGCATCTGTCTGACAGCCGGGGTCAGCCCGTTGGCCGAGGCGCAAAGCCGGCCGGAAGAACGCCCTGCACTTGTGCGTGCAGTTCACGAGGCACTGGAAGAATACGCCAAGAACAACAAAAGGCTTTCGCAGGAGGCCCTGCTCTCCATGCAGGCTCTGCAGGAAGCCGGGCCACTGGCCGATGCGGTTCTGCCCCATCTCAAGGTGGATTTCCTCAAGAAGCAGGAAGCACTGGAAATTTTGGATGTCACGGCTCGCCTTGAGCGGGCCTATGAACTTCTCCAGGGGGAGGTCGCACTGGCCTCGGTGGAAAAGCGCATCAAGAATCGCGTCAAGGTGCAGATGGAGCGTAACCAGCGCGAATACTATCTCAACGAGCAGATCAAGGCCATCAACAAGGAGATGGGGCGCGAGGACGACCCCCTTGCCGAGATGGACGAGCTGGAAAAGAAGCTCAAGGCCCGCAATATGCCCGATGCGGTACGCGAAAAGGCTCTTGGCGAGGTCAAGAAGCTGCGGGCCATGCCTCCCTCTGCAGCCGAATATACCGTGGTCCGCAATTATGTGGACTGGATACTCGACCTGCCCTGGAACGATCTGAAAGAGATCGATATTGACATCGACAAGGCCCGTGCCATTCTTGACGGTGAACACTACGGCCTGGAGAAGCCCAAGGAACGCATCCTTGAATATCTGGCCGTGCAGAAGCTTTCACAGGGCCTCAAGGGGCCAATCCTCTGTTTTGTCGGCCCTCCTGGTGTGGGCAAGACCTCCTTGGCCAAGTCTGTGGCACGCGCAACGGGGCGCGATTTTGTACGCCTGTCACTGGGCGGTGTACGCGATGAGGCCGAGATCCGTGGACATCGGCGCACCTATGTGGGGGCCTTGCCAGGAAAAGTCATCCAGTCGCTGAAGCGGGTCAAATTCAACAATCCGCTCTTTTGCCTTGATGAAATCGACAAAATGACATCTGACTATCGGGGGGATCCGGCTTCGGCCCTGCTGGAAGTACTGGACCCGGAGCAGAACGATACCTTCATGGATCACTACCTTGATTTGGAGTATGATCTTTCCAAGGTATTCTTTATCACTACGGCCAACTCTTTGCATACCATTCCAGCCCCCTTGCTGGATCGTATGGAGATCATTGAACTTTCCAGCTACCTGGAAACAGAGAAACGCCATATTGCCCGGCGTTTCCTCCTGCCTCGCCAGATAGCCGAGCACGGACTCAAGGAAGGCAATATCCGCCTCTCGGAAAATGCCCTGCTGGAGATCATCCGTGGCTACACGCGGGAGGCGGGCGTCCGCAACCTGGAGCGTCAACTTGGTGCACTGTGCCGCAAAACGGCCATCAGACTGGTGGAAGGTAAAGATACGGAAAAGTGCATCAATATCTCCTGCCAAAATCTGCCGGGGCTGCTGGGGGTCAAACCCTATCGCCATGAAGAGCGCGAAGCAGAGCCGCAGGTGGGGGTATGTGCCGGTTTGGCTTACAACCAGCGGGGTGGTGAAATCCTGCTGGTGGAAACCAGCTTGATGGGGGGGGCTGGTCATGTGGTGACGACAGGCCAGTTGGGCGAGGTCATGACCGAATCGGCCAAGGCGGCTCTTTCCTATGTGCGGTCGCGGGCCGATGTCTTGGGCCTTGATCCGCGCTTCCATCGCAAGGTGGACATCCATGTGCATGTACCGTCCGGTGCAACACCCAAGGATGGCCCTTCTGCAGGTATCACGCTGGCAACTTCCATCACGTCAGCATTGCTGGGTATCCCGGTGCGTAATGATGTGGCCATGACCGGTGAGATCTCCCTGCGCGGGCGAGTACTGCCCATTGGCGGTCTGCGGGAAAAACTGCTGGCCGCACGGCGCAGCGGTATCAAAAAGGTACTCTTGCCCCGCGACAATGAGAAAGACCTGAAGGATGTGCCGGATGAAGTCCTGAGCGACCTGGAAATCGTTTTTGTGGAGCATGTGGATGAGGTCTTGCCACAAGCCCTTGCCGCAAGTACGGAGGAAATATTCTCCGGTCGTGGCACCGCCAGACCCATTTGCCGTACCTTGCGTGCCCACAGCAACACCTCTGCCAACAGTGAGCAGGAACACGCCCAATAGAGCGACTGCCATTTTCAATGGCATTTCGCTCTAGGTCGGGGCCTTGAGGGCTTGTGCAATCTTACAAGGAGCAGGATGTCATGTACATTGGCAAGCGAGTTCGTCTGGAACGTATCATCAACCGCAGCAATGGCCGTACCATCATTGTGCCTATGGATCATGGCGTCACCCTTGGCGCGGTGGACGGCCTGTTGGACATGCGTGAGGCCGTCAACGATATGGCCAAGGGCGGCGCGGATGCCGTGCTGATGCACAAGGGGCTGGTGCGTTGCGGTCACCGCACTGCGGGGCGGGATATTGGCCTGATCATCCACCTTTCGGCGTCCACAGCCCTGTCCCCCCAGGGCAACACCAAAACTCTGGTAGGAACGGTGGAAGAGGGCATAAAGCACGGCGCGGACTGTGTTTCCGTGCACATCAATCTGGGAGACCCCAACGAATGTCAGATGCTGGCTGACATGGGCCGTGTGGCCGAAGCCTGCGACAACTGGCATATGCCACTGCTGGCAATGGTCTATGCCCGTGGCCCGCAAATCAAAGATCCCTATGCCCCGGATGTGGTGGCGCACTGCGCCCGTGTGGGCGTGGAACTTGGCGCGGACATCGTCAAGGTCCCCTACACTGGCGATATGGAGTCCTTTGCCGATGTGGTGGGGGCTTGCTGCGTCCCGGTGGTCATTGCCGGTGGCGAACGCATGGATTCCACCCGCCAGCTGTTGCAGATCGTGAGTGACTCCATCAAGGCTGGCGGGGCTGGCATTTCTGTGGGGCGCAATGTCTTTCAGCACCCTGACAGGGTCAGGCTGGTCACCGCTCTGCGGGCCATTGTCCACGAAGATGCGGACGTGGATACAGCCCTTGCCCTTGTGGAAGGATAACATTTATCTGTACCCGCACTGCAGACCTACTGTATCTGATAAAGCCAGTGTGGCCGGGACTGTTGCCCGGCCACAGGCTTTGGAACAGAAGAGGCTGGTGTTCTGCCAGCCTCGGTTGCAATCAGAACTCAATGTTTCCGGGCGTGCGCGGGAATGGCAGCACATCACGGATATTGCTGATGCCTGTCAGCAGCATCAGGAGGCGTTCAAAACCCAGCCCAAAACCGGCATGGGGGACGCTGCCATAGCGGCGCAGGTCAAGATACCACCAGTAGTCCTCTGGCTTCTGCCCCAGCTCTGTGATGCGGGCTGTAAGCCTGTCCAGGCGTTCCTCCCTCTGGGAGCCACCGATCAGTTCGCCAATGCGGGGTACCAGCATATCCATGGCCGCCACGGTTTTTCCATCGTCATTGGCCCGCATATAGAATGCCTTGATTTCCTTGGGGTAGTCATAGACGATAACCGGCCGGGAAAAATGTTCTTCTGCCAGATACCGCTCATGCTCGGTTTGCAGATCTGTGCCAAAGTTGACGGGATAGGCAAAGTCTCTGCCACTGTTGGCAAGGATGTTGATGGCCTCGCCGTAAGGCACACGGGCAAAGGGCTGGGCCAGCATGGCTGTAAGGCGTTCCAGCAGTCCCTTGTCCACAAAGCTGTCAAAGAGCTTGAGGTCTGCCGCGCACACACGCAGCACATGCTCGATGATGTGGCGGGTCAGGCTTTCACCCAGCTCCATCAGGTCTTCCAGGTCGGCAAAGGCCATCTCCGGTTCGATCATCCAGAACTCGGCGGCGTGGCGTGGCGTGTTGGAGTTTTCGGCCCGAAAGGTTGGCCCGAAGCTGTAAACGCGCCCCAGGCCCAGGGCCAGGGCTTCGGCCTCCAACTGGCCGGACACCGTCAGGTTGCACTGCTGGTGGAAAAAGTCTGCACTCGTGTCGGTAACACCGGGGGGCAGGGTAGTTACGCGGAACATCTCGCCCGCACCCTCGCAGTCAGCCCCGGTCAGGATGGGCGTTTGCACCAGGGCGAAACGTCGGGCATGGAAAAAGTCATGCACGGCCCGCGCCGTTTCTGAACGAATGCGGAAAGCTGCGCCGTATTTGTTGGTACGGGCGCGTAAGTGGGCTATACCGCGCAAAAATTCATCAGAGTGACGTTTTTTTTGCAGCGGGAAGGTCTCAGGGTCTGCCAGACCAAACAGGGTGATGTCCTGTGCCCGCATTTCCCATTGCTGGCCCTTTCCCGGCGAGGCGACCAGCTCTCCCGTCACCTGCAGGGCAGCACCGGTGTTGGCCTCGGCCAGCGCGGCATGGGCCGGGGTCCCCTCATCCACGATACATTGCAGGTTGGCAAGGCAGGAGCCGTCATTCAGCTCCACAAAGCAAAAGCCCTTGGCATCACGGCGTGTGCGTATCCATCCGCAGACCCGTAGCTGCGGACAGGCCTGAGTGGCATTGAGGGCATCTATGATGAGAGTGCGCTGCATGGTGGCTCCTTCAAGGCTAATAGGTGAGGGCTTCGGGCAGAAGGCAGAAGCGGGCCGGTACTCCGGGTGCAAGGCTGCCAACTGATCCTGCCAGGCCAAGTGCCGCCGCACCATTGATGGTGAGCATCCGCACAAGGGCTTCTGGAGGTATGTCCATATGCTCCCGCAGATATACGGCTTCCTGCCGCACGTCCAAATCGCTGTTGGAGGTAAGACCGTCCGTGCCAAGGCAGAGCAGTGCGCCGCTTTCAAGCAATGCCCGTACCGGTGCTGTGCCGACAGCCAGATTGCGGTTGGAACGCGGGCAAAGACAGAGGGCCGTGCCGGAGGCTGCCAGTACGTCCACTTCCTGCGCGTCCAGTTGCACGCCGTGTACTGCCAGGCTGCCCCGGCCCAGCAGACCCAGGCTGGCAGCATAGGCCAGCGGTCGTAAACCGGGGGGCTGCCAGCCTTCCGGCAGGACAGACCCCGCATAGCAGCTGTGGAGCGGGCCCTGCCCGCTGGTCAGAAGCTCTGTTTCTTCGGGGGATTCCGCCAGATGGAAGCTGAAGGGCCTTCCCTGCTCCATGCAAAAACGGTGGGCTGCCTGCAGGACTGTCGGCCCGGTGGAGTAGAGGGCATGCCCGGCTGGTGCACAGTCAGCCGCCAGGGCGGGGTTATTTTCTATCTCCTGTCGGCAGTGTTGCGGCCAGGGGAAAAGATCATCCGTAAAGGGTGGGCCGTAGCCAAACCATTCGCAAAAATGGGTCACTTCTATTTGGGCGGCCCGACAGGCCGCCTGCACGCAGCTTACGCTGCCGCGCAGTGAGCCGCCCACATCTCCCAGATGGCATGTCCCCATGGCAGCAACGCCTTCGCATGCCTCGGTTATGGCCTGGGCCACAGTCTCGGCCTGGCCGCTCCGCAGTAGGGGGATCAGACTGCCCAGCCAGGCAGCAAAGCCCTTGTGCCAGAGCGTTTGCCCCGCCAGCCACGAGAGCTGGATGTGGGTATGGGCATTGACCACGGCCGGGGCCAGGCAGACAGGCCCCACGTCCCGTACCTCCGTGCCGGGGGGCAGGTGACCGGCTGCCCAGGGGCGTACCTCTTCCACCAGCCCGTCCCGCACCAGCAGGACGGCATTATCCATCTTTTTAAGTGGGGCAAACAGCCTGGCCCCACGGGCCGGGACTTCTCCGGCAAGGGAAAGGATGGTGCGGGCGCGGATGGCCAGAAGTCGGGATGCGGGATCGTGCATGGTGTTCAGTAGTTGCGGCGGGCAAACTGTCCGCCGGAAACATAGGAGGTATTGCCCACAATAAAGAGAGCGTGCGGATCAATGCCGAAAACCAGATTTTCCAGCCTTTTCAGAGCCACATTGTTGGTGACGGTAAGCAGTATCTCGCGGTCAGAGCCGGAGTAAGCCCCCTTGCCACGCAGCATGGTCGCGCCAAAGCGTTCTGTTACCAGGATGACCTCGCAGATCTCCTCGCCGTGGTCGGAAATTATCAGCACCATCTTGCGGCGGTTGAACATACCCAGCACGTATTCCAGCGCGTTGGATGAAATGAACATCATCAGCATGGAAGCCACGATGAGATCCGGCGAAAGATGAAAGGCCCCCAGCAGAAAGAGCAGGGCATTAAAGGCGAAGTTGAATTCCCCAATGCCGATATTCCAACGCTGTTTAAGCAGCACGGCTATGATGTCCGTACCACCGCTGCTGCCCAGCGTCCGCAGCATGATGCCACATGCCGCACCGTGCAGCACCCCACTGACCACGGCGGCGTAAATTTCGTTGACGATGGGCAGTTCTATATTGAGGAAAATACCGAACAGGGTGGTGCAAAGTGTACCGTATGTGGTGTAGAGCAAGAAACGCCGCCCCACAAAGAACCAGCCTCCCAGATAGATGGGCAGACAGAGCAGGCCGTACCAGATAAGAGGGGTGAGGCTGTCCGTCCAGTAGGCGGTGAGCAGAGCCACGCCCATGACGCCCCCGGCAAGAAAATCATGCGGGGCGGCTACGCCTTCAATGCAGATGGTCATCAGCAGGGAGCCGATGGTCATCAGCAGGAGATTCCACCAAATCGATTCTGCCAGTTGCGAATTGTAGGCGTAGCGTTTCATGGCAGTATGCGAGTCACTTTTACAGCACACTCCAGAACATCTTGGCGGCTACAAGGATCAGAAAGAAGGCAAAGCCGCGTTTGAGTTTGGCCGTGGGCAGAGCGTGGGAAAGCTTTGCCCCGATGGGTGCAGTGCAGAAGCTGGCCGCTGCAAGGCAGAAAAGGGCCTGCAAATGGACAAAACCCAGGCAGAAGGCCGGCAGATCGGGTCTGCCCCAGCCACCTATGATATAGCCCAGCGTACCGGCCACGGCAATGGGAAAACCGATGGCTGCCGATGTCCCCACAGCATGATGCAGCGGCACGTTGCAAAAGGCCATGAAGGGGACGGACAGAGTGCCGCCGCCAATGCCTACAAAGCTGGAAACAAGGCCGATGATGCCGCCAACGCCAGAAGTCCCCAGCGCGCCGGGCATTTCACGGCTGGCCGGTGGACGGTAGTTGGAAAGCATCTGGGCAGCCACCACCAGCAAAAAGCAGATGAAGAATATCTTCAGGAAGAGGGTGGGCATGTAGCTGGCCACCAACCCGCCCAAGAAAGTACCGGCCAGGATGCCGGGCGTGATGTTGCGGACGATGTCCCAGTGTACGGCCCCACGCTTGTTGTGCGCCCGTGAGCTGGAAATGGACGTGATGACGATACTGGCCAGTGATGTGCCCAGTGCCAGTTGCTGGATATACTGGGGAGACACCCCCTGTAACGGGAAGATGGTCACCAGCATGGGGACGATGACCAGCCCCCCGCCAACCCCCAGAAGCCCGGCCAGAATCCCTGCCACCGCGCCACAGCACAGATAGACCACAATGGAAACAAGCATTTCCGTCCTCCCTTCTGGGGAAGGTTTGCCCTTCCCGCGTTTCCGGCACGGCGCAACAGGCACTGTGCAGATGCCAGCGATCATCCTGACTGGCGCGTGCTTAGCGTCATCCAGTCAAGTGCTGGAGATTCTAACGATTTGTAGTCAAAGGCAGCAAGCCCGTCAACCGGGGAGAGCAGGGCAATCGCATGAAATCAAAGGGCCGGAGTAGCAGCCAGAACGGAGAGCAGGAAGTTGTCATCCCAGCCTGCTCTTTTACGCCGGACACGCATGCTGGCCTTGCCAGCAACTCCCTTGAGCATATTCAAGGTTATGTGTTTTAATGTAACAAAATTTGTTGCAGCATGGCGAGTCCTTACATGTACTGGTTCCGACTTGATCTGACAGTAAGCTCCGCTTTGATGGTCAACTGTCCGTTTAGTTGAGCTGTCCGACCTTCTCCATCCAGATGTTTTTACCCTCCAGCAGAGTTTGCATGGGGGTTCGGCCACAGCACA
>JAFQED010000071.1 GCA_017415765.1 Desulfovibrio sp.
GCAGATAAGCACGTCCACATAGTTGTCCAGTAAGGGGATGGATTCGGCCCGTGCCAGCAGCGGCCAGACAAAGGGATAACGCTGCGCCGCCCCGGCCAGCATGGCCGGGGAGAAATCCAGTGCCGCCAGACGGCCTGTTTCTCCCACACACTGGCGCAGATAGGGCTGCAACACGCCAGACCCACAGCATACGTCCAGCACGGTCATGCCTTGAGCCAGGCTGACCCTTTGCAAGATGCTTTCCAGCCGCTTGCGTGTTTCCGGCGAGTAGTTGCGTTCTTCCCACTCTTTGGCGTGCGTGTCAAAAAAACTGCGGCGTGCCGTATCCTGCTCGCTCATCTTCATGTAGTATCCTTTTGTAATGCCCCGCAGCCTGAGGTAATGGCTGCGGGGCAGATGGCACCGTGGGTCTGGGCCATTCAGAACTTGTCGGCCAACCCTGACAAGCCCTAAAACTTGAGTTCAAAACCAGCCATGAAGGAGATACCGGGCATCTTGTACAGTGCCTCTTTATCATCCGTCATAGTATAGCCATACTGGCAGTTGAGCAGGTTGTTGACTGCCACAAACACCCGCCCTTCTTCCAGATGCAGGTCATCATAGCTGAAGAAGTAATCCAGACGCAGATTGACCAGATCGATGTCCCGCAGTTTATCGTCATCCGTAAGGTCAGCAAAATTGCTCTCAGCTCCAACTCGGCGCAGTGTGCCAGCATAGACATCTTGCAGATGCTGATAATCTCCGCTCAGCAAAAAGTCTTCCAGAAAACGCCACTTGAAGCCAGCTTGCAGGGCAAAACCGGGCGTATAGGGCATTTTGTGCCGGGTGATGCCGTCGTCGCCCCTGGCAGTGACCCAAAGCCATGTGGCAGCGGCAAACAGTTCCAGATCCTGCATGGGCGTCAGGCTGCCGGCCAGCTCCAGGCCGTCAATCGTGTACTTGGCAGTGGCAGAAGTGAACATGTCAGCACTGCTGAAAGCAGGTCCTCCCATATAGGCCCGCAGTCTGTCCCGGCCGTCATCGTGGAACCAGGTGGCACTCAGGCTGAAGAGTTCGGGCTGCACATGGCTCAGGCTGACTTCATAATGGTCCACCACTTCGGGCTTGATGTCATTGGTATCCAGCCAGCCCGGCAGATCCTTGTTCCGCAGAAAGCCTTGCAGGATCACAGGGCTGGGATAGTTGACGCCGCGTGCGTAGGAAAAACTGAGGTTGGTCCTGTCATAGCCAACCACCAAGCCGGCCTGCGGCGAGGCACGATCCTGAAAGACATCATTGGCGTAGTAGCGGATGCCCGCCGAGGGCGTGAGATGAAAGCCGTCTTCCGCGCCAAAGGTCTGGCTGATGGCCAGATAGGGAGAAAACAGGGTCTGGCTGGGGAAGTCCCATGTTGTATCTGTCGCCCCCGCCGCATACACATTTTTCTTGTTCTGCAGCTCGCTCACATCCAGGTCAAACCCCAGCACGATCTCACTGCCCTGCCAGAGGTTGAGGGTTTCGCGCCCGCGCACTCCGTAAAGCACATTGTGCTGGCGCGAGGTTGCCTCGCCACCATCTTCGCCCCGCAGCCAGAAGCTGGTGTCGTTATAATAGCCCTTCAGGTAACCCCTGGCCATGTCATACTCATGGTTCAGGGTCAGGGTCACAAAGGTTGTATTGGTGTCGTAGCTTTCTGTATCATCCTGGTAGATGCGTTCATCCAGGGGATTTGTGGGCGACTGGGTGCTGGCCTCAACCTTGTTGAGCAAAAGGCGCACGTTCCAGTCATCATTGAATGTGTATCCTGTATTAAGGTAGTAGCTGGCCTGATGGGCGGCGGTATGCTCCTCATGGCCCAGGGTGCTTATCCAGCTTTGCGCAGCATACATATCCAGCGGGCCGCTTTTGGCCCCAAAACCCACGTTTTCGGCAAAGGTGCCAAAGCTGCCCCCCTCAAAGCCCACGCGGAATTCGGTGCCTTCTTCCGTCATATACTTGGGGATAAAGTTGACCATGCCGTAGCCGCTGCCAAAGCGCGAGGGCTGGGGAGACTTGTAGATCTCCATACCGCCAAGGGCATAGACGGGCACACCGTCCGCAAGGGCCTGGCCGTACAGCACACCGCTGCGTGGCACATCGTCAAACAAAATGTGCAGATCCGGGCTGGGGTGGCTGGCACCACGCCCGCGCATATAAAAGCTGTGGCCTGTCTGGCCGCCAATGATATTGCTTTTTTTGTACATGACGCCGGGCACATTGCGCAGGGCATCATAAAAATCCAGTGAGCCTTGCAGCTTGATCTGCTCTTCGGTCACGGCATTGTACTGTGTGCCAAAACGGGTCAGTACCGGGGTGGTGGGGGCCTGGTCTGCCACGCCATAGACGGTGACAGGCGGCAGGGTGTATGCCGTCAGGCTGCCTTCTGTCAGGTTGGGCCTGGTC
The DNA here is from genome assembly GCA_017415765.1 of Desulfovibrio sp. Taxonomy (GTDB): domain Bacteria; phylum Desulfobacterota; class Desulfovibrionia; order Desulfovibrionales; family Desulfovibrionaceae; genus Desulfovibrio. The sequence continues at coordinate 2,422 of JAFQED010000071.1, forward strand.
TCTCCTTCACCTGCTGGCACCGGGCCAGCAGCCCATGCCAGCCCCGCTGCCAGCACCAGGGCAGCGGCCATACCGAGACCAAGGAGCGCGTGTTTGCCCATGAAAGCCTCCTGACGTTTTTAGCCCATGCCACAAAAGCCTAGCTGATTTTGTGGCATAAAATGTAAAATTGTGCTACTGATTTCTATAGTAAAAGAGTCCGTGCGTCAAGAGTTTCGGAACAAAGGCGCAGGGCTTGGGCTTTACTTTGGAGGCCCCTTGGCATAAGACAATGACTCCAATGGGCATTGGATATGCTGCTTTCAGGGGGCGATATGGCAAAATCGCGACAGCATGGGCTTTCCATCCTCTTCCTGCATCAGAATTTTCCAGCACAGTATTACCACATCGCCCGCCATTATGCTGCCAACCCTGCCAATACCGTAGTAGCAGTGGGAGAGGAGAGCAATCTACGGCATGGTCAGCGGCTTCCCGGTATATGGTATGCTCCCTATACGTTGCCCAGGGGCTTTACCGCAACCAATACTGCCATCCATCACTATGTTCGGGGGTATCAAGCTCAGGTGCGCCGTGGGCAAGCGGTGGCCCGGTTGCTGGGCACACTTGCGGGCAAAGGTTTTGAGCCTGATCTTGTCCTTGTGCACCCTGCGTGGGGAGAAGCTCTCTTTTTGCGTATAATCTGGCCCAGGGTACCTGTTTTGGCATATGCAGAAGCATACGGCGATCCGTGGGGGGCAGCGTATGACTTTGACAGTGAATTTCCTGTCAGCATGGATGTCCGCTGTGCGGTGCAGGCAGCCAATGCTGCCCTTGCCGTCTCGTATGCGGATGCGGATCACCTCCAGACGCCAACACGTTTTCAGTTGTCTCTTCTTCCCTCTGCCTTTCAGAGTAAAACCAGCCTGACCTATGATGGCATCAACACTTCTGCCTTTGCTCCGTCAGCGACAACAAAACTGATACTCCCCCCTGATGCGGACTGCGTAACGCCTGAGAACTCGCAGTTGCCAGCGTGGTTCCCACAGCGCACACGACCGCTCTGCCTTACCCGGCAGGACAAGATCGTGTCCTTTGTGGTGCGTACCCTGGAGCCCTGGCGCGGCTGGCACAGCTTTGCCCGCGCCATACCCTGCATACAGGCTGCCTGTCCTGATTGTCACTTTGTTATCGCAGGGCGTACGGGCGGAGGCTATGGCCCGCCACCTGAGAAAACGGAGAAACAAGGCAACTGGCGAGATATGTTTCTGGACGAGATAAGGGATACTGCAGACCTGACGCGCCTCCACTTTGTGGGTACGGTCGATCCGGGCTTTGTACGAGACCTGTTCAGGATAACCTCAGCCCATGTTTATCTGAGTTATCCCTTTTTTCTCTCCTATTCCCCGGTAGAGGCCATGAGCAGTGCTGCACCGCTGCTGCTTTCAGACACTGCCCCCTGCCGTGAAGTGGCAGAAGAGGGGAAACACGCGCTCTTTGCCAATTTTTTCTCGCCGGAAGGTATTGCTAAAAAGGTCATCCAGCTTTTACAAGATACTGAATATGCCAGAACCTTAGGACAGGCTGCGCGGCAGCATGTGCTTGAAAACTATGACTTCAAACGCGTTTGCCTGCCGCGCTGGCACACGCTGATAGAGGCTCTGGCCCATAAACAACAGCCAGTACCTGACCTGCGTTACCGTTAAAAGGGATCCTGATATGTGGCATCATCTGCAAACCCCGGCCAGCCCTGACGATGTTTTTGAGCTGCCTGCTTCTCCACCCCGTAAGGCCTCTCAAAAGAAGAAACATACGCGAAAGAAAAGACATATAGCTAAAAAAATAACAGCAAGTATCTGTCTTGGTCTGTCCCTGATGGCACCTGTAGCCAGCTATGCTGCTACTGATTTGTATATCAGTGGCGGTGGTGGGGGTGGAGGATCCGTTGGTGTTGTTACCGCCTCTGGTGGTACGCATGCTGGAGCAGGCGAAAAGGACTTTGGTGGTGGTGCTTATATTGGAGATGGTACTGATCCAGCAACTGGCAGAACACCTAAGACAAGCGGAGTAGATCCTGCTATAGCAAATGCTGAAGCTGGCCTCACTAACTCTCCTTATAGCGGGGGAAGTGCTACGCTCACAGAGACAAATCTGACAGGCTTTACCACGATTCATGTTCTTGGAGGTGATGGTGGTAAAGCTACGTCTTCGGGAATAACAGTTGGGTATGGAGGTAATGCTACATTAATAGTAACAGATACAATGACAGGAAATCTTATATTGAAAGATGGAACAAAAGAACAAGATGACATGATGTATCCCTCACGGGCGGATGGCGGCAAGGCAAGAGCTACTATTTATATATGGGATGCCCGCGATCAATATACAACATTTAATAAAGATCAGACATCTCAAGCAGATATAAAACATCTGATAACGTACAGAAAGTTTCGCACAATTTAGAAATGGAAGCAGCTCGCCAAGTAGGTTAGGATTTGGTTGCGAAGACCTGACCAACAAGGAGAGCTGCGATATGGAAGATAGCCGCCAACGGGAAAAAAGGGAAGTTCCC
>JAFQED010000072.1 GCA_017415765.1 Desulfovibrio sp.
GATGGTACCGATGTTTACATGCGGTTTGGTGCGTTCATATTTGGCTTTGCCCATTGTACGTCTCCCTGGAGAAAAAATTGTTTGCGGATTATCTGCGTCCGACATCGGACGCTGCCCACATTCAGTCCCTGTTGGTCAGGGAACGCGCATTGGCAGGAAACAGGTAAAGGGATTGGCAGGAATGGAGCGGGAAACGGGATTCGAACCCGCAACCCTCAGCTTGGAAGGCTGATGCTCTAGCCGTTGAGCTATTCCCGCACATTGGCAGTGCTTTGTTGCGCCCTCTGACGCCACCCGCACCGTAGTTCCCCGACAGTCCTGCTGTCTCCTACAGCCAAGGCAATCTTCTAAAATCAGCCAACGGCCAGCCGCATACAGCATGGTCGTTGGTGGTGGAGGGGGGTGGATTTGAACCACCGAAGTCTTACGACGACAGATTTACAGTCTGTTCCCTTTGGCCACTCGGGAACCCCTCCACATAAGCCGCAGAGGTAAACCTCTGTTCAGCATCTTGTGGAGCTGGCGATGGGACTCGAACCCGCAACCTGCTGATTACAAATCAGCTGCTCTGCCAGTTGAGCTACGCCAGCAGCAAGAAGTTCTCTTACTCGTTTCAATCTGCTTTGGCAAGTAAAAAATGGGAGAAAGCCAAAATTTTTTTGCTGTGTCTTTTCTGCTGTTCAGGGCTTGTACCCCAGGGTGCAGCGATCCAGTCCGGCCAGATCCGGGCGGGTGTCCACGCCAGCAAAACCCTGTGCGTGCAGGATGTTTTGCACAGCCGCGCCCTGGGCTGCGCCGTGTTCCAGCAGCAGCACTCCCCCCGGCCGGAGCAGTCGCCAGGCTTCCTTGGTTGCTGCCTGCAACAGGGCCAGCCCCTGTTGCGGGGCAAAGAGTGCCGTATGCGGCTCGTAGCGCAGGACTTCCGGCATGACCTGCGCCCGCTCTGCTTCTGCGATATACGGCGGGTTGGAAACCACCAGTCCGCAACTGGCCGCTGCCAGGGGGACAGCCGCCAGATCGCCCCGGATACAGGCCAGTTGTTGGCTTACGTTCAGGCTGTGGGCATTGCCCTGGGCCACGGCCACGGCTGCTGCGTCCAGCTCCAGAGCAAGGCCGTGCCAGTGGGGACGTTCACAGGCCAGGCTGATGCCTATGCAGCCGCTGCCTGTCCCAAGATCCGCAAAGAAGAGCGGTGCTGCGGCGGGCAAAAGCTCCAACGCGCAATCTACCAGCAATTCTGTTTCCGGCCGGGGGATAAGGGTGGCTGGGCTGACGCGGAAATCCCGTCCGTAAAACTCGCGCCGTCCCAGGATGTGGGCCAGCGGCTCCCCGGCTGCACGGCGGGCCTCCAGCGCGGCAAGGGCTGCCAACTCGTCAGGACTCAGCGCGCGCTGCGCTTCCAGCACACAGCCCAGCCTGTCCAGTTGCAGGACATGCCCCAGCAGGAGCTGGGCACACAGGCGGGGGCTGTCTGCCCCCGCTGTCTGCAAGCGTGCGCTTGCCTGATTTTCCCACTCACGCAGGCGCATCTGCGCCTGCTGCCGAGTCTGCTGCTGGCTCTGGTGCGGGGCTGGCAGCCTTCTTGCGGCCGGTTGTCCTGCTGCCGGCCCTGGTCTTTTTGCTGGCCTCGCTGGTTTTGCCGGTGTTTCCCTTGCTGTTTTCGTCCACAAAGACCAGGGGCAGGGCTTCGTCATAGTGGCGTACTGGGTGTACCTCAATGCGGGACAGCAAGTCCTTGGGCACGTCTTCCAGATCCTTGACGTTTTGTCGGGGGATGAGGACGTGCTTGAGGTCACGGGCCACGGCAGCAAGGATCTTTTCCTTGATGCCGCCCACGGGCAGGACGCGCCCTTGCAGGGTTATCTCGCCGGTCATGCAGACATCGGCCCGGACCTTGCGGCCAGTAAGGGCGGAGACAAGGGCCGTGGTCAGGGTGATACCCGCCGAGGGGCCATCCTTGGGGGTGGCCCCGGCCGGGACATGGACGTGGATGTCCTTACGCTGGGCAAAGGAGGGATCAATTCCAAGGGCGTCGGCCCGCGTGCGGATCCAGGTCAGGGCTGCGCGGGCACTTTCCTGCATCACGTCGCCCAGTTGGCCGGTGAGGCTGAGGCTTCCCCGCCCCTTCATGATACTGGCCTCCACGGTCAGTACCTCGCCGCCCACAGGCGTCCATGCAAGGCCCAGGGCCATACCGGGCATGAGATCCTTTTCGTCTTCGTCCCGCAGATGACGGGGGACGCCCAGCAGTTTTTCTACCTCGGCCGGGCTGACACCGAAGGGAGGCTCTTGTCCTTCGGCCTTGCGCCGTGCCAGTTTGCGGCAGATGGCCCCCAGTTCGCGTTCCAGATTGCGCAGACCAGCCTCGCGGGTGTATTCGGTGATGACCTTTTCCAGTACGCCGTCCTCAAGGATGGCATCGCCCTCCTTGAGTCCGTTTTCGGTAATGCGACGGGGCAAAAGGTGTTTGCTGGCGATCTCCTGTTTTTCCTGCAGGGTGTAACCGGGCAGGGTGATGATCTCCATGCGGTCGCGCAGGGCTGCGGGGATGGTTTCCAGATGGTTGGCCGTACAGATGAACATGACCTTGGAGAGGTCAAAGGGCACATTCAGATAGTGATCGCTGAAGGTGTGGTTCTGTTCCGGATCCAGCACTTCCAGCAGGGCAGAGGAGGGGTCTCCCCGGAAATCGTTGCCCAGCTTGTCCACCTCGTCCAGTACGATGACAGGATTGCGCGTACCGGCCTGCTTGATGGACTGGATGATACGCCCCGGCATGGAGCCGATATAGGTGCGGCGATGGCCACGGATCTCGGCCTCGTCACGCATGCCACCCAGTGAAAGCCGCTGGAATTTACGCCCTAAGGCCCGTGCGATGGAGCGGCCCAGGGAGGTCTTGCCCACACCGGGAGGGCCGGCAAAACAGAGGATAGGGCCCTTGGACTGCGGGTTGAGCTTACGGACGCTCAAAAATTCGAGGATGCGATCCTTGACCTTGTCAAGGCCGCAGTGATCTTCGTCCAGGATCTGCTTGGCGTGGTCAATGTCCAGCCTGTCGTGGGAGAGCTTTTTCCACGGCAGCTCCACCAGCCAGTCCAGATAGGTGCGGACCACGTTGGCCTCGGAAGAGTCGGCATGCATAGCCGACAGGCGGCGTAGCTGCTTGTCGGCCTCCTTGCGGACATCCTTGGGCAGACCAGCCTTGTTCAGAGCCTTGCGCAGCTCTTCCAGCTCGTCCTCACCTTCTGGCTGGGCGTCCCCCAGTTCGTGCCGGATTGCCTTGAGCTGTTCGCGCAGGTAGTAGTCCTTCTGGGCCTTGTCCATGCCTTCGCGGGCCGCACTCTGGATGCGGGCCTGTACCGTGGCTATCTCCACCTCACGCTGGAGCTGGGTGTTGACCAGACCGAGGCGTTCCAGCGGGTCTTCTGTTTCAAGGATGCGCTGGGCCTCGGCCAGCTTCATCCGCATATTGGCAGCAATGAGGTCGGCCAGACGGCCAGGGTCATCCACCCCTTGCAGCACGGTAAGCACATCGGCACTGGAAAGGCCGCGCAGGCTGAGTACTTTTTCGGTCTGCTCGCGGGCGGTACGGAGCATGGCCTCCACCGTGGGGTCAGGCTCAGGGCTGACCTCGTGCATGGCCTCCACATGGGCTTCCATGAAAGGTTCCAGACGGCTCCATGCCGACACGCGGGCACGGCTGACGCCCTGTACCAGCACCTTGACCCGCGAATCGGGCATTTTGAGCATCCGCATGACCTGCACCACGGTACCGACCTCGTAAAGGTCTGCCGGGCCTGGTTCATCCACATGCTCCTCGCGCTGGGCACAGACCAGCAGATGCCGTCCCCGCTTGAGGGCGGCCTCCACTGCGCGGACAGATTTTTCCCGACCGATGAAGAGGGGCAGGATCATGTAGTTGAAGATGACTACGTCCCGCACAGGCAGGACTGGCAGGATGTCGGCGAAGGTCTCTGCCGCGTGCTCTTCAGGCCGCATGTCGCGGGGAGCGGCATCGCCCTGTACGGCAGGGATGTCCTGTGCCGTATCCGGGCCGTTGGCAGAGAGGGCTGGCCCGTTCAGGCTGTTGTCATTGTGGTCGGCCATTATATTTCTCCCGGAGGGTCAGATGCGTTTGCGCAGGAGGATGCTGTAGCACTCGCCCTCGGTGATGATAAGATGATCCAGAAAACGTATGCCCATACGCGGGGCCAGGTCCTGCAATTCCTGCGTGAGTACCATGTCCGGCTCTGAGGGGCTGGGGCTGCCACCCGGGTGATTGTGCACCAGAATGACACCGCTGGCCCTGCGCAGCAGGGCCATCTCCAATACCTCACGGGGCTGGAGCGCGACACGGTCAATGTTGCCGCGCCGCAGACGTTCCCACGCCAGCAGGTGATTGCCCTGATCCACCAGTGCCAGCCAACACTCCTCATGCGGGCTGTTGCCCAGCCGCTGTCGGGCCATGCGGGCGACAGCTTCGGGCGAAGCCAGGGCCTCGCGCAGCCTGAGCGGCGCGTCCTCATAGCGGGCCATGACTTCGCGCAGCAGTCGCCAGAGAGCCGCAGGGCCGTTGCCAAAGCCCACTGTCTGTACAAGCTCGTCGGGCCGTGCGTCCAGTACACCGCGGATGGAGCCGAAACGGCAGAGCAATTCCTTGGCAAGGGGCTTGGTGTCCCTGCGGGGCAGGGCATAGCCCAGCAAAAGCTCCAGGATCTCGTGATCCTCCACGGCCAGAGGCTCTCGTTCCAGACGCGCACGCAGTCGGGCGCGGTGGCCGCTGTGCGGCGGTGGGCTAACGGCACTCTTGGCCTTCATACGATAAGCAGTCTTTTGTTACAGGCAAGGGGTCAGGAAGTTTTGCCGCTGAACAGCAGGACAAGGTCGGCGGCCAGCATATCCAGGGCCTGGTCTGTATTGCGGCGGCCACTCTTGACCTGCCATTCGGCATCGGCAAGAGCGGTCATACCGGCAGCCAGCCCCGGCGCACCCAGTTTACGCGCCAGTTGCTGTTTGAAGCTGGCTTCGCTGGGATGCAGACGCACCTTTTCACCGGCCAGTACCTGCCAGAGCAAGCGAAATTCGCGCGCCAGTAAGCCCAGCAGGGGAAAAAACAGGCTGTCGGCGTTCCTGTTGCGGGCCAGCTCCTTCCACAGCGCAGGCAGGTTGCCTGCCTCCAACTGGCGGATACAGGCAAAAATGTTACATTCCGGGCTGTGGGCCGATGTGCCTGTCATGCTGACCGTGACAGGACGCCCCTCCTGCCCTTGCGCCCTTTGCAGAAGGACTATCTTTTCCAGTTCGTTTTCCACGGTTTGGGCGTCTGGCGGCAGGGAGGCGCAAAACTGTTCCAGCGCGTCCGGCTCAAAGTGCAGTCCAAGCTGCCGGATGCGCTGCTGTACATGGCGTTTGATGCTGCGTTCGGTCAGGCCCTCGCTGCGCCATATCCAGCCCTGTTTGTCGGCAAAGGCCATGCAACGCAGCTTGCCCAGATGGACGGGCAGTTTTGGCTGCCCCCGTTCCCAGCCTGCTTCCAGACAAAAGAAGGGCCAGCACTGGCTGGAGGGACGGGCCAGTGCCTGGGAGATCTTTTTCCAGACTGCTGCGGGCCAGAGGTGGGCCTGTCGGAGCAGCAGGACACGTGACGCCCCAAACAGCCCCTGCAGGGTCAGTTGTTCCCAAAAACGGGGGGGCGGTTCCTCGTCCCCCCAATAGACATGGCGTTCCCAGTTTTGGGCGGCATGGGCCGCAAGCTCCTGTTCCAGCCGGGCGCGGGTCAGACTGCTGTCCGGGCAGACAAGAAAGCTGAAGCCGGGCCGGGCCGGGCCGCTGCTCAGGCTCATGCCCCTCTCCGCTAATTGGCCACGATATTGACCAGTTTGCCCGGCACCACCACCACCTTGCGGATGGTCAGCCCATCCGTATGCCGCTGCACAGCGGCATCGGCAAGGGCTGCGGCCTCAAGGGCGGCCTTGTCGGCGTCCGCCGCGATGCTGAGCGTGCCGCGCAGTTTGCCGTTGACCTGCAGGGCCACGGTAATGCTGTCCTGCACGGTGGCAGCGGCGTCCCACTGCGGCCAGGACTGTGCGGCCAGCGGGCCGTTGTGCCCAAGACGTTGCCATAGCTCCTCGCCCAGATGCGGGGTAATGGGAGAAAGCAGAGTCAGCACCGTGGCCATGGCCGAGGAAAAGACCCGACGGCCCTTTTCGCTTCTGGCAAGGGCGTCACGCCCCAGATACATGGCATTGACCAGCTCCATGACAGCGGCAATGGCTGTATTGAACTGGAAGCGGTCGCCCATGTCCTCTCCGGCCTTCTTGACCGTCAGGTGTTCCTTGCGGCGCAGTTCACGGGCTTCGGGGCTGTCGGCCGCATCCTCGGCAGTGGACTGGCAGGCCGCCAGCGGCAGGAGCTGGTCTTCGGCCTCGCAGAACAGCCGCCAGACGCGATTCAGGAAGCGCGAGGAACCTTCGATGCCCGAATCCGACCAGTCAAAATCCCGCTCCGGCGGGGCAGCAAAGAGGCAGAACAGGCGCACGGTATCGGCCCCGTATCTGGCGATCATCTCGCCGGGGTCAACCACATTGCCCTTGGATTTGGACATCTTGCCGCCGTCCTTGAGTACCATGCCCTGGGTGAGCAGGTTGGTGAAGGGTTCGGCCAGATGCTGCGGAAAGTAGCCAAAGTCGCGCAAAACCTTGGTAAAGAAGCGCGAATAGAGCAGGTGCAGGATGGCGTGTTCCACACCGCCGATGTACTGATCCACCGGCAGCCAGTAGGCAAGGGCGGCCGGATCGAAGGGTTCTTTCTCGTTGCGGGCATCGGTGTAGCGGGCAAAATACCAGGAGGATTCCACAAAGGTGTCCATGGTGTCTGTTTCCCGCCGGGCCGGGCCGCCGCAGCGCGGACAGGCGCACTGGGCAAAGGAGGGCGTTTCCGGCAGGGGAGAGCGGCCATCGTCACGCACCTTGATGTCCAGCGGCAGGGTGACGGGCAGGTTTTCTTCCTTTTCCGGCACCACGCCGCAGCTCTCGCAATAGACCACCGGGATAGGCGCGCCCCAGTAGCGTTGGCGCGAGATATTCCAGTCGCGCAGACGGAACTGGGTGGTAGCCCGCCCCTTGCCCTGGCTGGCCAGCAAATCGGTAATGGCCTTCTTGCCTGCCTCGTTGTCCATGCCGTCAAAGGGGCCGGAATTGACCATGACGCCGGGGGCGGTGTAGGCGGCTTCCATGGTGGCGGGGTCAAGGTCTGCATCGGCAGGTCGCACCACCACGCGGATGGGCAGACCGTACTTGCGGGCAAACTCAAAGTCGCGCTGGTCGCCGGAGGGCACCCCCATGACCGCGCCTGTGCCATAGTCGGCCAGCACAAAATTGCCCAGCCAGAGGGGGATGCGCTCCCCTGTCAGAGGGTGCAGAGCGTAAGCTCCGGTAAAGATGCCCTCTTTTTCCAGGGTATCGGACTGGCGATCCAGCCTGTCCATATTGCGGATGCGCTCCACAAAGGCGCGCACTGCATCGGCTTTTTCATACCCTGCGATGAGTTTTTCCACCAGCGGATGTTCCGGTGCGATGGTCATGAAGGTCACACCGTACAGGGTGTCCGGCCGGGTGGTGAAGACGGCAAGGCTCTGTACACCATCGTAATCCTGTTCCAGCCCGAAGACCACTTCTGCACCGGTGGATTTGCCTATCCAGTTGCGCTGCATGGCGATGACCCGTTCGGGCCAGCCCCCTTCCAGACGGGCAAGGTCGTCCAGCAGCTCGTCACCATAGGCGGTGATCTTCAGGAACCACTGGGTCAGTTCCTTCTGTTCCACGCGGCTGTCGCAACGCCAGCACAGGCCTTCCACCACCTGCTCATTGGCAAGCACCGTATGGCAGGAGGGGCACCAGTTCTGCGGGGCCTTCTTGCGATAGACAAGGCCCTTTTCCAGCAGACGCAAAAAGAAAAGCTGCTCCCAGCGGTAGTATTCCGGGCGGCAGGTGGCCAGTTCACGCGGCCAGTCGTAGGAATAGCCAAGCCGCTGCAACTGGGCGCGCATATTGGCTATATTGGCGTAGGTCCACTGGGCGGGATGTACACCGTGCTTGATGGCCGCATTCTCGGCGGGAAGGCCAAAGGCGTCCCAACCCATGGGATGGAGCACGTTGAAGCCCTGCATACGCTTGAGGCGTGCCACCACATCCCCGATGGAGTAGTTGCGTACATGCCCCATATGGATGTTGCCCGATGGATAGGGGAACATTTCCAGCACATAGTATTTGGGCTTCTGGCTTTCATGGGTACAGGCAAAGGGCTGTTCTGTCTGCCAGCGGCTCTGCCATTTTTCTTCAATGGCTTGCGGATTGTAGCGTTCCTGATTCATGGTAGGGTCGTGGTTTGGGGCTTGGGGGCTGCGGGGCAGAGGCTGCCATTGGCAAGAGCCCTGGCTGCCGCATCCAGAATGCCGTTCATGAAAGTCTTGGCGTCACTGTTGCCAAACTGGCCGCCCAGTTCCAGTGCCTCGTTGATGGCAACCTTGGGCGGCACATCCTGCCGGTGAAGTATCTCGAACATGGCAAGGCGCAGCAGGGTCAGCTCTATGCGTCCCATGCGGTCAACGCGCCAGTGGTGGGAGAAGCGGGAGATGGTCGCATCCAGTGCCGCGCTGTGCGTCCAGACGCCTTCCACCAGTTCCCAGGCAAAGCCTGTGGGCTCTTCCCCCAGGTGCCGCTCGTCCATATGGGCATTGTGCGGCGACAGTACGAAGGCCCGGCGCAGTTCCAGCCGATTCATGGCCGGGGTAAAGGACAGGCCGTACAGAACCTGAAAGGCCAGTTCGCGCGCGGCGTGGCGGGTGGCGTTTTTGCTCTTTCCCATGATGGCCTACAGTTGCTGGCAGACGCGGATGGTTTCAAGCATGGCAGCGGCGGCTTCCACACCCTTGTTGCCCGCTTTGGAACCTGCCCGTTCAATGGCCTGTTCGATGGTGTCGCAGGTCAGCAGACCAAAACCGATGGGGGTTTCGTGGGCCAGCATCACATGGGCAATGCCCTTGGTGGCTTCGGCACAGACATAGTCAAAATGCGGTGTGCCACCCCGGATGACAGCCCCCAGGGCCAGGATACCATCGTATTTTTTGGTGGCGGCCAGCTTCTGGCAGGTGAGGGGCATTTCAAAGGCACCGGGAATACGGACAAGGGTGATGTCCTCCCGCGCCAGGCCGTGCCGCTCAAGGTAATCCAGCGCACCGCCCACAAGGCGGTCAACGATGAAGTCATTGAAGCGCGAGGCCACGATGGCGACCTTGAGGCCCCTGGCGTCCAATTGTCCCGCGATGGTGGTAAGGCTGTTCATGCTGGCTCCTTGTTGCAGCGTTGGTCAAAACCCTGGATAAGGCCGTATCAGATAAAACCGTTGCGCGCGAGCAGCTCACGGCTTACGCCGCCCGCAGCGGCAGCCTGTGCGCCCCGCCCCGTCCCATGCCACGGGCCGAGCAGACTGCGGACATATTTGCCAATGAGGTCTGTCTCCATGTTTACAGAGATGCCCGGCCGCCACTGGCGCATGGTGGTGCGCTTCTGGGTATCGGGGATGATATTGACCTCCAGAAAGTCCGGCCCGCAATCATTGACTGTCAGGCTGATGCCGTCAAGGGCCACAGAGCCTTTGGCAATGACTTCCGGCCCGTGGGCAGCGGGAAACTCCAGCCGACACACGAGGGATTGCCCGGCCCGGCGCACTTCGCGCACAGTGGCAAGGCAGTCCACATGCCCGCTGACCAGATGCCCGCCCAGTCGGTCGCCCAGGCTGAGGGCGCGTTCCAGATTGACCAGATGCCCCTCGCGCAGATCCCCCAGGGTGGTGCGGCCCAGGGTCTCTGCCGAGGCATAGGCCGTAAAACTGTCGCTGGTATAGTCCTCCACCGACAGGCAGGCCCCGTTGACGGCAATGGATTCACCCGCCTGATAGTCCCGCAGGATGAACAGGGGGCGGATCCCCAGACGGCACTCCCTGCCACTGCGCCGCAGGGCAATGACTTCCCCCTGTCCCTGGATGATGCCGGTAAACATGGCTTATCCTTCCTGCCGGGGACGCAGGACAAGATGGATGTCCTCGCCACAGGGCTGAACCTGGGCCAGCCGCAGATGCAGCCCCTCATCCAGCTGCAGGGGCATCCGCCCCCGGAAAAGGGGCAGGGCCTCCTCATCGCCCAGCACCAGGGGGGCAAGATGGAGATGGAATTCGTCCACCATATTGGCTTCCAGCAGGGCAAGGCCCAGTTGGGCACCGCCTTCACAAAGGATGCCGGGGCAGCCCAGATCCTGCCGTACCCTGGCAAGCAGGGCTGGCACGTCCAGCTTGCCCGCTGGGGTACTGCCCACGGGCAGGACGCGCACGCCCTTCTCACGCAGGGCATGGGCCGTGGGGGAGGAGGCCGCCGCAGGCGAGGCCAGAAAGACTGTCTGTTCCGGCCGTTGCCGTAACAGGTGAAAATCTGCGTCAGGCTGGGGCAGACGCGAGGTCAGCACAAGGGCCAGCGGTTGGGGGCCGTCATAGCCATCAAGCCGGGCTGTCAGACTGGGATCGTCTGCCCTGAAGGTACCGCCCCCCACAAGCACACCACCGCCCTGCGCCCCCAGCAGAGCACGCATCCGCCAGACTTCCTGTCGCGAGGCGGAGCTGCTTATCCACTGGGAATGACCGGTACGGGTGGCAATGCGACCATCCAGGGTTGAGGCCAGTTTCAGGGCCACATAGGGACGCTGCCCCTGACGCAGGATATGGAAATCTGCCACAAGGTCGCGACATTCGTCTTCACAGACGCCTGTGATAACCTCCAGCCCGGCCTCACGGAGTCGGGCTGCACCGCCGGAGGCTTGCGGGTTCTCGTCAGCGCAGCCAATGATCACCCGGCTGATGCCCGCCGCAAGGATGGCCTCGGTACAGGGTGGTGTTTTGCCATGATGGTTGCACGGTTCCAGTGTTACCAGCAGGGTACAGCCACGCGGATCGATGCCCCGTGCGGCGGCGGCCCGCAGGCAGTCCACTTCGGCGTGGTCACCACCGGCCTTTTTGTGCCAGCCTTCGGCCAGCACCGCATCACCGCGCAGCAAAAGCGCGCCCACGGCGGGGTTGGGCCATGTCTGCCAGCGGGCCTGACGGGCCAGGGCAATGGCCCGGCGCATCAGCGGGGCAAAGTCGTCTGTCTGCGGCGCGGGGCTGTGTCCGTTCATGCCTTGGCTCCGTCAGGATGGGCGATTTCGGGATGGAGGCGGCGTACAGCCATTTGCACAGGCTCGATGCCAGCCTCGCGCAAAATATCGGATGTCAGTTCGTCCGGGTAGCTTTCGGCATAATAGATGCGGCGGATACCACAATTTATCAGCATCTTGGCGCAGAGGATACAGGGATGGGTGGTGCAGTACAGCTCTGCCCCCTTGATGTCGATGCCGTGGCTGGCCGCCTGGATGATCACATTCTGTTCGGCGTGCAGCCCCCGGCAGATCTCGTGCCGCTGACCAGAGGGGATGCCCAGCTTCTGGCGCAGACAGCCCACTTCGGCACAGTGGGCAAGACCAGCGGGCACGCCGTTGTAGCCTGTGGCAAGGATGTGCTTGTCCTTGACGGCCACAGCCCCCACCCTGCGGCGGCAGCAGGTGGAGCGTTCGCTCACCAGATAGGCGATATTCATGAAGTAGTCGGGCCAGGCCAGTCGTTGCATGGGCTGCTCACATCAGTGGGATCGCAGTACTATATACAGAGGCGGCCCAAAAGCCAAGGCTCAGGGCCGCCTGTCAAACGTCGCAATGCTCCTGCCCGTGTTACCACGCAAACAGCGGGAACTGACGGGCAAAGTCTTCTACCTGACGGCCAATGCGCGCCAGATCTTCAGGATGCTCGCGCCGCTCCAGGGCTTCCACCACAAAACCGGCCACGGTACGCATATCGTCAGTCTTCAGGCCACGAGTGGTCAGGGCCGCCGTGCCCAGACGCACACCAGAGGTCACAAAGGGGGAGCGGGTCTCAAAGGGCACGGTGTTCTTGTTGACCGTGATGCCAGCCGCATCAAGAGCGTGTTCGGCATCCTTGCCGGTAATGTCCTTTTCCGTCAGATCCATGAGCATGAGGTGATTGTCCGTGCCGCCGGAGGTCAGGGCATAGCCGGCATCTGTCAGGCACTGGGCCAGGGTGGCGGCATTGTCAATGACCTGCTGCTGATACTCCTTGAAGGCAGGGCGCAGGGCCTCGCCAAAGGCCACGGCCTTGGCTGCAATGACGTGCATCAGCGGGCCGCCCTGGATACCGGGGAAGATCTGGCTGTTCAGCCCCTTGCCCAGGTCTTCGGCTGCCAGGATCATGCCGCCGCGCGGGCCGCGCAGGGTCTTATGGGTGGTGGTGGTGGTGATGTGCGCGTGGGGCAGAGGACTCTCGTGCAAGCCTGCCGCCACCAGCCCGGCGATATGGGCCATATCCACCATGAGCATGGCTCCCACCTCGTCGGCAATGGCGCGGAAGCGGGCAAAGTCGATGCGTCGGGGATAGGCACTGGCCCCGGCAACGATCATGGCGGGTTTGTGCTGGCGGGCCAGGACAGCCACATTGTCGTAATCGATGCGGCCGGTTTCGCGCTCCACACCATAGCTGACGATGTTGAACAGGCGGCCGGAGAAGTTGACCGGGCTGCCGTGGGTCAGATGCCCGCCGTGCGAAAGATCCATACCCAGGATGGTATCGCCGGGCTTGAGGCAGGAGAGATAGGCCGCCATATTGGCCTGAGATCCGGAATGGGGCTGCACATTGGCGTAGGTGCAGCCAAACAGGCTTTGGGCACGCTGGCGGGCCAGGTCTTCTACCATGTCCACATATTCGCAGCCACCGTAGTACCGCTTGCCGGGATAGCCTTCGGCATACTTGTGGGTCAGCACACTGCCCTGAGCCTGACGCACCGCCGTGGAGACGAAGTTTTCCGAAGCGATCATTTCCAGCTTGGCCATCTGGCGGTCGGATTCAAGGCAGATAGCACGGGCCACGGCCGGGTCTTGCAGCAAAATTTCGTCCATCGGGCTTTCCTCTCTGGTATAAAAGATGCTGCCCGCCACGGTGGCGGGCAGGACAAGGGCAGCAATACCCTTTGAAGGTTCAGTTGACCCACTTCTTCATGATGATACTGGCGTTGGTGCCACCAAAACCGAAGGAGTTGCACATGGCGTACTCACAGGCGATCTGTTTGCTGCCATCGGCCATGTAGTCCAGGTCGCAGGCCGGGTCGGGATTTTCCAGGTTGATGGTACCCGGCAGTCTTTCGTCATGCAGGGCCAGTGCCGTGAAGACCGACTCGATACCCCCAGCCGCGCCCAGCAGGTGACCAGTCATGCTCTTGGTAGCCGAAATCTTGATGTTTTTGGCGTGTTCGCCAAAAACCAGCTTGATAGCCTTGGTTTCGGTGCTGTCATTGAGCTGGGTGGATGTACCGTGCGCATTGATATGCCCAACGGCTTCGGGTGCGATGCCCGCGTCCTTCAGGGCATTTTGCATGGCGCGGGCCATGCCTTCGCCGGTTTCGTGGGGGGCGGTCATGTGGTGGGCATCGGCTGACGCGCCGTAGCCCACAACTTCGGCATAGATCTTTGCACCACGCGCTCTGGCAGAATCCAGTGTTTCCAGCAGAAGCAGGCCCGCACCTTCACCGATGACAAAGCCATCCCGCTTGCCATCAAAGGGACGGGAGGCGCGAGTGGGTTCATCATTGAAGTGGCTGGAAAGGGCCTTGAGGGCGGTAAAGCCCGCCACACCCAGCGGCGTCACCGTGGCTTCCACACCGCCGGAAATGACAGCCGTGGCGCGGCCAAGCAGCAGCTCACTGAAGGCATTGCCCAGCGCGTGGATGGCCGAGGCACAGGCCGTAGTGATGACCACATTGGCCCCCTTGGCCCCGGTGAAGATGGAAATTTGGCCAGGCCCCATATTGGAAATGAGCATGGGGATCATGAAGGGCGTGATTTTGTTGGGGCCGGCTTCCAGCAACTTTTTGTGCCAGACCTCGATGGTGTGCAGCCCGCCCAGCCCGATGCCCATGATAACAGCCACGTCATGGGCGTTGCTGTCGTCAATGGTGAAATTTGCGTCCTTGAGCAACTGCTGGGCCGCCACCACCGCAAACTGGGTAAAGCGATCCATGCGGCGGGCCTGTTTGGCCGGGATATGTTCTTCTGGGACGAAGTTTTTGACTTCACCTGCAATGCGCGAGTCATAGCCGCTGGCGTCAAAGAGCGTGATGGGCGCGATACCCGATTCGCCAGCCAGCAGACGCTTCCAGGTGGTTTCCATGTCATTGCCGAGAGGGCTTATCCCGGACAGACCTGTGATGACAATGCGGGGTCGGCTCATACTGGCTCCTTCTGGCGTACGGGCAGAAAAGCGCGGCCGCCCTTCTGGGGCGCCCGCTGCCGTGGCTATTGCTTGCTTTCGATATAGGCAATGGCGTCCTGGACCTTGAGGATCTTCTGGGCGTCATCGTCAGCGATTTCAATGTCAAATTCTTCTTCCATGGCCATGATCAGTTCGGTCAGGTCAAGGGAGTCGGCACCCAGGTCTTCCACAAAGGAGGCTTCGGGCTTCACTTCCTCTGCGCTGACGCCAAGCTGGTCAACGATGATCTTGCATACTTTTTCGGAAACTTCAGACATGGTATCTCCTCCAGATGATGTCGCTGTATATCTGTGCCCGCCATGGCGGGCGCATTCCACGAAGTAAAACCCTGCCTCAGCAGTACATGCCGCCATTGACGGCAATGACCTGCCCGGTGATATAGGCTGCTCTGTCAGAAGCCAGAAAAGCCACGGCCTCGGCCACATCAGCCGCCGACCCCAGCCGCTTGAGCGGGATGGCATCCATATAGGCTTCGCGCACGGTATCGGTCAGGCCTGCGGTCATGTCGGTTTCTATAAAACCGGGTGCTACGGCATTGACGGTGATCTGCCGGGCTGCCAGCTCCTTGGCGCAGGATTTGGTCAGGCCCAGCAGGGCCGCCTTGGCCGCCGCATAATTGACCTGCCCGGCATTGCCCATTTGCCCTACCACCGACGAGATGTTGATGATGCGGCCCGTGCGTTTCTTGCTCATGATCTTGGCCGCTTCCCGTGTGCAGGTGAAGGCACCGCGCAGATTGATACCCAGCACGGCGTCAAAGTCCTCATCCTTCATGCGGACAAGAAAACCGTCACGGGTGATACCGGCATTGTTGACCAGCACCGCCAGATTGACCTTATCCTTGATCTCATTGGCAAAAAAGTCTGCCACAGCGGCACTGTCCCCCACATTCAGGGGATAGGCACGGGCCTTGCCGCCAGCGGCCACTATGGAGGCCACAGTCTGTTCGGCCTCCTCCGGACGGCTTACATAGGTCAGGCAGACCTGAAAACCGTCACGCGCAAGGCATTGGGCAATGGCCCGGCCAATACCGCGAGAACCGCCCGTCACCAGTGCGGTGGGCAAATCATCCTGCATGGCTGTTGTGGTCATGGCTATGCTCGTCCTCCAAGGTATAAAAAAGCTGTATAGCCCAGAGTTGCCCTGATTTCAATGCCCGCTGCAAGGCCCTGTCAGAAGCGGAGCAGGGCTGCCCCCCAGGTCAGACCAGCCCCGAAGGCCGTCATCAGTACCCGTGCACCGGGCTTGACCCGCCCGGCGGCCAAAGCCTCGGAAAGAGCCAGTGGGATGGACGCCGAGGAGGTGTTGCCGTACTGCTCCAGGTTGGTGAAGAGCTGTTCTTCCGTCACGCCCAGACGGCTGCCCACGGCCTCGATTATCCGCATATTGGCCTGATGGGGGATGAACACATCCACATCGGCCATGCCAAGCCCGTTACGCTGGAGGATGGCCTCGCAGCTTCCCGTCATCTGGCGCACGGCGTGCTTGTATGTTTCGCGGCCCTGCATGGAAATGAAAAAATCTTCCTGCACACTGTCGCCCAGCCTGTAGGTGCAGGATGTACCGCCCCCCACGGTGATAAGGTCTTTCTGGCTGCCATCACTCTGGCAGATGACATCCTCCAGCACTGCCCCTCCGACACCGGAAGGTGTGGGGGCAACACCCGGCAGGGCTTCCCCTGTAAGGACACAGGCCGTGGCGGCGTCGCCGAAAAGGACGCAGGTGCTGCGATCCTGCCAGTTGACGCGCCGGCTCAGGGCTTCGGTGCAGATAAAGAGGATGCGGCTTTCCGGGGCCTGGGCCAGAAGGCTGCGCCCCAGCGAAAGACCGTACAGAAAACCGGAACAGGCCGCGCTGAAGTCAAAGGCCATGACCGGGCCAGCCCCAAGCTGCCCGGCAATGATGCAGGCCACCGAGGGCGAAACATGGTCTGGGCTGCATGTGGCAGTAATGATATGGGTCAGCTCGCTGGCGGCAAGTCCGGCGGTGGCCAGCGCGTTGCGGGCAGCGGCCAGGCCAAGGTCAGAGGCGTTTTCCGTGTCGGCCAGCTTGCGGCGGTGGCGGATACCCGTGCGGCTGACGATCCACGCATCACTGGTGTCCACCAGTTTGGCCAGATCATCGTTACTCAGGCTGGTAGCGGGCAGATGGGCTTCAAGGGCTTGCAGATGGCAACTGGTGGTCATGCTCGTATCCGTTGACTACATCCGTTGGGGTATATCCGCCTTGATTTGCGGCTGTGTCTGTTTTGCTGAGGGCGGCGACAGGCCCGGATCACACGTCAGATAGCGCGGGAGAAGCGGGTAAGCTCTTCGTTGGCGAGGATGGTTTCGGCCATGCGGACATTGGTACCCTTGCGGACGAAGGTTCCGCTCATCTTGATGGCATTGCGCATGGCCATACTGTTGGAACGCCCGTGGCAGACGATGGCAAGGCCCTGCAAACCCAAAAGCGGCGCGCCGCCGTATTCGGCATAGTCAATGGTGCGGGCAAACTTCCTGAAGGCCCCCTTGGCCAGCATGGCCCCCAGGGCCGGCAAAACGCCAGAGGTGAAAAGCCGTTTGAGCATACGCACCAGTGAGGCCGCAAGGCCTTCGCTCATCTTGACCACCACATTGCCCACAAAACCATCGCAGACAACCACGTCAATATCGCCGGTAAAGATGTCCCTGCCCTCGGCATTGCCGATAAAGTTGAGGTTTTGGGCCAGCTTCAGCAGTTCGTAGGCTTCCTTGACCTGCGAATTGCCCTTGCCCTCTTCCTCGCCAATACTCAGCAGACTGACACGCGGGGCAGCGTAATCCAGCAGGTCGCGCGCAAAGGCATCGCCCATCAGACCAAACTGGAAAAGGTGGTAGGGGCGGCAGTCCACATTGGCCCCGGCATCAACCACCATGACTGGGTTTTTTTCCGTAGGCAAAAGGGCTGCCAGCGCAGGGCGTTCCACCCCGGCCAGCCGCCCCATGATGAACATGCCGCAGGCCACCGTCGCGCCGGAATGGCCCGCACTGACCACACCATCGGCCGCGCCTTCCTTGACAAGGCGACAGGCCACCTGGATGGAGGCGTTTTTCTTGCGGCGCAGGATGTCCGAGGGCTTCTCGTTCATGTGTACCACGTCATCGGCCTGCACGATGTCAAAGCTGGCATTGTTACTATCCAGCTTTTCCAGTTCCGCCTCGATCTTGGGGGTATCTCCCACAAGGCGGACATGCAGATCGTGCAGACGGGATGCCTCAATGGCTCCCGGAACCACCACGGAGGGGCCAAAGTCCCCCCCCATGGCGTCAACAGCGATGACGGGGCGCGGGCTCATTACTCGGCAGCGTTCTGGGTAACTACCTGACGGCCCTTGTAGGTGCCGCAGTTGGGGCAGACACTGTGGGGCACGGTGGGTTCGCCACAGGAGCAGTAGATGACGGCAGGCACGGCCACGCGGTCATGGGAGCGGCGCATACCCTTGCGCGAACGGGATTTCTTGTTCTGTTGGACAGCCATGATATTCTCCTTCTCCGGCTGGGGCCGGGCATATTGGAAACAGCGCAACGGTCATTATTCGACCGCAGGACGAAACAGTATAGCCAAAACAGGGCAGGATGTCCAGCCCTTGGAGGAAAGGTTTGACGGATGCCCTGCGAATGGGTATTTGTAAATCGTCAGGAGGAAGCATGGTCACGACCACATTTGACAGCCTTGGCTATTTTGAAAAGCTCAAGGCCGCCGGAGTGCCGGGAGAACAGGCAAGGGTACAGGCGGACGCCATGCGCCAGCAGACGGAAGAGCAGCGTACCGCCCTGCAAACGGCATTGGACAAATATGACGAGGCCAGCCGTAAGGAGCTTGCCACAAAGGGCGACCTTGCTGACACCAAGCACGAGATACTGAAAAGGGTGCTTGGCATCGCATTGGCACAGACTGCGGTCATTGTTGCCGTTATCGGCGTTGCCATCGCTGTCCTCATGAAATAGTCAACAACCAACCACGAATATTTCCAGGCCGTCTTCGGGCGGCCTTTTTGCCTTGCGGCAGGTTTCGCGCCCTGCTCCAAACTGGCGTCCAAGCGTAGTTCGTCTCAACACTATTGCCGGGGCAGTTTCAGCCCTCGCAAAACCGCCAGCCTTGGGTCGCCCTCGTCTTCCGAGCAGTTGCAGCTGGATTGATTGCGGTTGACGCCGCAGCGCGGGCAAAGTCCCTTGCAGTCTGTCTTGCAGAGTGGGCTGACAGGCAAGGCCAGCATGAACTCCTCCCAGCAGACTGCCGCCAGATCCAGCATGGGGCTTGCCCCCTCAAAAATCAGACGTTCCGTGCCGTGCAGGGCCTGGCTTTCGCTGTCCTGCAGCAGATGCGGCGGCCTGTCCTGCGCTGCATCGGGCAGTTCCTCAAAATCCTCAAAGCTGGCGTCGATGCCGGTCAGGGCTTCCTCGGCGCAGCGGTTGCAGGGCAGAGCCACCTGTCCGCTCAGATGGCCGCGTATCAGGCAGCCGCCTTCAGTGGGGATAAGCTGGATCTCGGCCCGGAGCGGCTGCACGATGCGGCAGTCCATGCCAAATTCTGCCAGCGGGGACTGCCAGATGGCGGCATCAGCCAGTTGGAACTGCCGTCCCTCCGGGGGCAGCTCCAGCAACGGAACACGATAGTTTTGCATGATAACCTCTGAAAAATTTTCCTTACCCAGCCGGGCAGCCAGTGTCAAGGCAGGGTTAGGGCTGGAAAAAATCTATGCCCCGCACGTTCAGAAAACGTCCGCTGGACGCCCCAGGTAAAACGCGCTACACCACGGACACAACAAAAATGTCGCCAGCGCGTGGAAAGCCGCGCAGAGAGAGGAATGATGTACGAGGCAGACAGCAAGGCCATCTGGCTGGATGAGGCGCACATTGAAACGGCCCTGACGAGCGCAGGGCAGGAAGATGCGGGGCGCATCCGCGAAGTGCTGGCAAGGGCGCGGGACTTGCAAGGGCTGCGCCTTGAGGATGTGGCCGCACTCATGGCCGTGCGTGCGCCCGAACTGGTGCAGGAGCTGCACGCTACGGCCCGGCAGGTCAAGGAAGAGATCTACGGCAACCGCATCGTGCTGTTTGCGCCGCTCTACATCTCCAACCTCTGTGCCAACGAATGTCTGTACTGCGCCTTCCGCAAAACCAATACAGAGGTCAACCGCCGCGCCCTGAGCATGGATGGAATCGCGGAGGAAACGCGCATCATCCTGCGGCAGGGGCACAAGCGCGTCCTGATGGTGGCAGGCGAGTCCTATCCCGGCAGTGGCATTGACTATGTGCTGGACGCCATTGACGCCATCTACGCCGCACGCGAAGGCGAGGCCAGTATCCGGCGGGTCAACGTCAATCTTGCCCCGCTCACCGTGCAGGACTTTGCCCGCCTCAAGGAACGCAATATCGGCACGTTCCAGCTTTTTCAGGAAAGCTACCACCGTCCCACCTACGCGGCTGTACACAGGGCCGGGCCAAAGCGTGACTTTGACTGGCGGGCGTCCGCCTTTGACCGGGCCATGCTGGCGGGCATCGACGATGTGGGCATGGGGCTGCTCTACGGCCTGTACGACTGGCGGTTCGAGACCCTGGCCCTCTTGCAGCACATTGCCCATCTGGAAGCACGTTTTGGTGTGGGCTGCCACACCATCAGCGTGCCGCGCATGGAACCGGCCATCGGCTCGGAGCTGGCCACACGTCCGCCCCATGCCGTGAGCGATGCGGACTTCCTCAACCTGGTGGCCATCCTGCGGCTGGCCGTACCCTATACGGGCATCATCATGTCCACGCGGGAGGAGCCTGCCATCCGCCGCCAGACGCTGGAGCTGGGGGTCTCGCAGATCTCGGCTGGCAGCCGCACCAATCCCGGCGGCTACAGCGAGGATGAACGCTTTGAGTCCGCCCAGTTCCAGCTGGGCGACCACCGTAGCCTGGCCGAAGTGGTGCGCGACTTGGGGCAGCACGGCTTTATTCCGTCCTTCTGCACGGGCTGCTATCGGCTGGGGCGCACTGGCAAGGATTTCATGGATCTTGCCAAGCCGGGGCTGATCAAGGCCAAGTGCGGGCCCAATGCCATCTCCACCTTTGCCGAGTATTTGCAGGACTATGCCGATGCAGCCGACCGCGAAGCTGGCGAGGCCGCCATTGCCGCCACACTGGCCTGTATGGAAGCCGGCCCGCGCCGGGTGGCCGAGCGGCTGCTGGACAAGGTGCGCCAGCGGCAGCATGACGTCTTTTGCTGATGCGGCGCGCCGAGATCCTGCACCTGCTTTTTGAGACTCCGTGGGAGGAGCTGCGCCAACGCGCTGCCGCAACACTGGCGCGGGAGAAGGGCAGCCATGTCTTTGTGCGCGGGCTGATTGAGTTTTCCAATCAGTGTCGGCGCAACTGTCGCTATTGCGGTCTGCGTGCCCCCAACAGGAAGCTGACCCGTTATGCGCTGGACGCAGATGAGATCCTGGCCGCTGCGCGGGAGGCTGTTGCGGGCGGGGTGGATACCATTGTGCTGCAATCGGGCGAATACGCTGTGGATGCGGCGTGGCTGGCCGGAGTTATTGACGCCATCCGGTGCTTGGCTGTGCCCGTGACCCTGAGCGTGGGGGAACAGCCCGCTGCGGCCTGCGCCCTGTGGCGGGAGGCCGGGGCCGAACGCTTCCTGCTGAAGCACGAGACCGCCGATGCCGACCTCTATGCGGCCTTGCATCCGGGCCATACCCTGGCCGAGCGGGTGGCACAGCTGCGTCTGCTGCGCCGTCTGGGCTACGAGATTGGCTCCGGCTTCATGCTGGGGCTGCCGGGCCATCGGCCGGAAAGCCTGGCAGACGACATTTTGCTGGCACAGGAGCTGGGGGTGGAGATGTGCGGCGTAGGGCCGTTCATTGCCCAGGCTGATACGCCGCTGGCTGCCCAGCCTTCCGGCCCGGTGGATCTGACCTTGCGGGTTATGGCTGTGCTGCGCCTTGCCCTGCCCTGGGCCAACCTGCCCGCTACCACAGCCCTTGCCACACTGGATCCCAACACGGGACAGGCCGAGGGCCTGCGCGCTGGCGGCAATGTGCTGATGCCCTCCTTCACCCCGCCACGCTACCGGCAGGAGTACCGCATTTATGACGACAAGAACAGGGTGAGTTTGCAGGATGTCCGTAAGGCTGTGGAGGCTGCGGGTCGGAGCTAAATATGCGAGACAAGTATGCTCGCATGGTCGAGAACGCTACTTCAGGCCCAAGGCCTCTCCCTGTTCCTTTTCCCAGTGTGCCGCTGCAGCGTTGAATGTCTCCAATTCCACATCTGCAAAGTGTTCATGTTGCCATTGCGTATAGTCAAACCGCTCCCGCAGGATGGTTGCTATGAACATTTCCGCCTCAACTGTCCCCAGCTTCTCTACAAGACAGCGCATTCCTCTGTTCATCAATTCTGTTGTACTGATGTTCACTGTTTCTAAACCTCCATACAAACAAAATCTATGGGATTCAGCAAACAAATACTTTCATGTTTATACGTTAACAAGCGAGAGTCTGTAGACAGCAAATAGCGACATCCGGCCTCAATGGCACAAGCCACATGCAAGGCATCCTTGGCTTTTATCCCGGTCTTTATGATAGTTGCAGCACGCTCCTGTATTGTGGCCGCCTTATCACTGGAAATGTACAACCTGCTGTACTGCTTCACAAAATCACTGATGGCCGATTTTCGCATGACAAAGGGGTTTTTGCTGTTCTCATACAGCAAAATATACGATGTTACCAAGTGAAGACGGCCTTCCCTGATGAGTGACTGAATATGCAACTTTGCCTGTGCTTCCAGAGAATTTTTTATAATCGTCTGATCATCGTACGGCCTGTTGAAGCAGCAGGTATCCAAATAGATTTTCAGCATGGTGCTTCTCGCATATTTTCTGCCCTCCAAGATAAACAGCGCAAAGGTATCTGTCCAGCACGGTTGATGCCTTTGCGGGTAATTCCTTCAGGGGTCGGGGATTACCGCATTTACGATAACAAGAACAGGGTGAGCTTGCAGGAAGCCCGCAAGGCTGTTGCAGCTGCTGGGCGGAGGTGGGGAGGCTAGGGAGACGATTTACTTGAGAATGAGATTATGTACATTTAATAGCATCTTCAAGAATATTTAGTGCTACTTTATTCCACGAGCAAATTTCATTGGCATACTCCTTATGTTTTCCGTGCTTAATTGCATTAATAATAGTTTTTGAGCAGGATTCCTCCTGGCCTGGAGTGTAGTAAAATACTCCTTCTCTGTTCAAATTAAGAAAATCAGGTGCAATAATAGGTAGCCCACAGTATCTATATTGCATTATTTTGAGAGAGTCTGTATAGGCATCCATTGGGCGTGAAGCTGAAGGTTTCAGAGTATATAAACCAACATCTGCATATTTGATATATGGAATTGTTTCTCGGTAAGGTATTTCTCCATAGTATAAGATGTTGTCAGGAATGTGTCCCAAAGGTCTTTTAATGCCAATGATGTGAAAATATATGTCAGGATGATTCTTCGCCATTAGATGTACAGACAATCGATCATAAAATCCTATGCCACAGAATACAATATTTATATTTTTTTTGTTATAAGGACTAGTATTTATATTGTCAATATATTCTTTATGTAGTCCATGCTTATGTATTATTGTGTTTTTATTTTTTTTAAATTTTTGTATTAGATGTGAGCATGGAGTGCTAATCATAGAAAATTGTTGGTAAATTTTTTCTTCAAGAGTTATCATCCCATATGGTGTTGACTTCATGGTACGGATATCGTCAGATACACGATAAATATGTTTAGCGGATGGAGAAATTCTATTAAAAAATTGAAAAAGATAAAGTGCAGTGCAACTTTCATATACGATGATGTCTGCTTCTGAAATACGCTCTATTAATGTCTGTGGTATAAGTCTGTCATAGTAAAGAAGGTATGGGGATAAAAACCTATCAAGAGATGGAATCATTGTTGTGTGTGGATGCCATAGTGTAAAAAAAACATAAGAATCAAATTTATCACAAATATGCTGCCATTTATTACAGGCTTGATATATGCCTTTAAAATGACACCGAAAGTCTCGTCTAAGCCATGAAATGATAGAAAAACCAACAGTAATAAAGGAAATCGTATGCCCCTGGCTATGCCACGCATTCGCGAGGTGGTGGAAGCCTGCACGCCGCGGGGAGGGATACCAGTGATTGCTGAGGAGAACAATTTTCATATGGGATTTTATCGGTTCTCTTTTTCCATTAAGCGTAGTATAAGCCTTGTTCCTGTCTTTGATACTGCAACCCACATGCCGGGCAGGAGAGATGATCTGTCAACTTTTCTCCACACTGGCACACCCAGCCTTGTTGGCGAGCCGGATTGCCATAGATGAGGGCATGGTCAGGGACATCACGGGTAACAACTGCACCGGCCCCTACAAAAGCATAGCGGCCAACCGTGATACCACAGACGATAGTGCAGTTGGCCCCAAGGCTTGCGCCTTTGCGAATCAGGGTTGGACGGGCCTCATCCATGCGTCGGATGTGGGCGCGGGGATTGAATACATTGGTAAAAACCATGCTTGGCCCGCAAAAAACATCATCTTCCAGTGTCACCCCTTTATAGACGCTGACATTATTTTGTATCTTGCAACCCTTGCCTATATGGGTATCAGGGCCAATAACAACATTCTGCCCGATGTTGCAAGATTCTCCAATACTTGAACCAGTCATGATATGGCTGAAATGCCAGATTTTACTGCCAGCACCGATATGTACGCCCGCATCAATATAGGCAGATTCATGGGCAAACCAAGCCTGCCCACTCATGCCAGTGCCTCCTGCAAGGCCAGGCAAACTGTCTCTACCTGCGACTCTTCGAGATAAGGATGGAATGGCAAGGCCATGATGCGTTGTGATGCCCGGAGGGCTGTGGGCATATCTTCAGGCTTGTAGCCCAGATCTGCAAAAACCTTGAGGCAATGTTGTGGCTTGGGATAATAGATATTGGTGGGGATATTTTGCGCCTTGAGCCTGTCCATGACATGTGCACGGCTGCCCTCTGGCAGGATGACGCAGTATTGCGCCCACGCGCTTATATTGGCAACATTTATGCTGGGTGGGACAATTCCTGGAATACTGTCCAGTCTGTCTCCATACCATCCAGCTACACGTTGCCGTAATTCTATCTCTTCAGCGAAAATATCCATCTTGGCAAGCAAAATAGCCGCCTGAAGAGTATCCAGTCGACCATTCAAACCAAGGCGGACATTGTCATACTTGTCGCTCCCCTTACCATGTACGCGGATAGAGCGCAGTAAGTTCGCCAGTTCCTCATCGTCGGTGAAGACAGCTCCCCCATCCCCATAGCAGCCCAGAGGTTTGGCAGGAAAAAAGCTCGTTGCCGCAGCATGGCACCCCAGGGCGCAGGTCTTATGCCCGTGGCTGCTGCCGCCAAAGGACTGGGCAGCATCTTCCAGTACCAGTAATCCATGCTTATCGGCTAGGGGCAAAATATTTTCATATTCGGCCGCTTGCCCAAACAAATCTACCGGGATGACGGCCCGAGGGCGGAGAGATTGATTCAGGGCAGCCTTGGGCAAGGGATAAATGGAACTGTCCTGCCGGAGCACGGCCTCTATGGCTTTTGCCAGCAAATCCGGCTGCATATTGAAGGTAACCGGATCCACATCCACAAAGATGGGTGTGGCACCCAGCAGGGCAGGCTCTTCTGACGTGGCAAAGAAGGTGAAGGAGGGGACAAAAACAGCATCTCCCTTGCCAATACCCCAAGCCATGAGCGGCATGAGCAGAGCATCCGTACCTGATGCGCAGGTGATACAATGTTGGGCACCCGTAAAGGCACAGAGGCGTTCCTCAAGTTCCTTTACTTCAGGGCCAAGAATATAATGGCCATGATCCAGAACAGCCTTGATACGGGTGTCAATTGCAGTACGGATACGAGCCTGTTGAGCAGCCAGGTCAATAAATTGCATTTTGCACTCCCAGAATATATCCCTACAGGCACATTCCGCGACAGTATTGGTAAGGCATACTTATCAGTATTCCAACGGGAGGGATATTGTCCTGTTGTCCCTAGCACTGCGATAGGCGGCGATAAGAACTTCCAGAGATTTCAGCCCTTCTCGTCCGTCAGTTTCCGGCTCTGCCTCACCCCGCAAGACATCAATGACATTTTTGTAGTAGAGCGGATGCCCAAAACCATACACGGACGTTGTGGCGTAGCTGGCTTCTTTGACAGAAGCATCGTAGTCCCTTGGCTCGGCAAAGTCCCATATCTGGATCTCGTTGACGGCCACTCCACCCACGCGCACAGTACCCTTTTCTCCGATGATGGTAATGGAGCCTTCCAGATTTTTGGGATAGGTCAGCATGGTTACTGCCATGGAGCCAAGGGCACCATTGCGCCAGCGCACATTGAGCACTCCCGTATCTTCCACTTCTATGTCGCGTGCCAGCGTACCCGTCATGGCCTGCACATCGGCAATGGGGCCTATGAGCCATTCCAGCAAATCAACATAGTGGCTGGCCTGATTCATGAATGCGCCGCCATCCATCTCCCAAGTGCCGCGCCACTTGGCAGAATCGTAATACTCTTGCGGCCGCGTCCAGAAAACATTGAGATGCACCATATAAATCTTGCCAAAGCGTTTTTCATCTACGGCACGTTTCAAAAGCTGCAAGGTGGCATTACGGCGGTTCTGTTTGATGACAAAAAGGCGGCGTTTGGCTGCATCGCACGCCTCAATCATGGCCAGGCCATCCTTCCAGCGGGTAGCCATGGGTTTTTCTGTCATCACATGCTTGCCAGCCTGGGCTGCTTCAATGACCA
Source organism: Desulfovibrio sp. (assembly GCA_017415765.1). Lineage (GTDB taxonomy): Bacteria > Desulfobacterota > Desulfovibrionia > Desulfovibrionales > Desulfovibrionaceae > Desulfovibrio. Next base: position 26,238 of record JAFQED010000072.1, read on the forward strand.
TGTGCGGATGGAGACCACTGGGGGTGCAGATAGTCACAAGGTCACAGTCCGTTTTCTGCAAAAGTTCTGCCAAACTGCGGTAACCAGCCACCTGATATCGTTCTACATGAGCAGCCAGCACAGCCGGGTTGTTATCGCAAACAGCCGCTAACTCCATGTCCTGGGCATGCTTTTCAATGGCACCAAAGTGGTTTTTGGAAATACGCCCACAGCCAACGATGGCATTACGGATTTTTCTACCCGAAATGGTAGGGAACATAAGATACGCTCCTCATAAATACTTTTCAACTCAGTATAGATACTTTTATGGGGTTAAGCAAGAGTGGGTTATTTGGTAACCCCCAAGAGCTGTACCCAGCGCGTGTAGCATAACCAGCGCCAGACGCGCCAACTAAAAGCACTTTTGCCAGCTCGTATATCAAGCCATTCTTGACGAGCAATATGCATATGCAGATAGGGGACGTTTTCGGCTTGGTCTAAAATTGTCACAACCCAGTCGCCAAGAGTGTCTAACCATCTACGTTCAGGCGTTGCAAAGCCGATTTTATCGCGTCGATCCAGAATTGCATCTGGTACGATGCCACGCATGGCACGTCTGAAGATACTTTTGCTACAACCTGTATCATCCACAAGATAATGTTCTGGCAGAGACAGGCAGAATTCGGCCAATTCCCGTGTCAGGAAGGGGACGCGGCTTTCGATGGAATGGGCCATGGCGTTACGGTCGCCGTGGCGTAACAGTTGAGGCAGACCATTCCAGATTAGCTGAGTAGCGAGCGTACTTTTGAGCAAACTACCATCGCGGTAGAGATGCCGGCGTCTGTCCTCGCGCTGCAGGCGGACGCTCTGCTCCCGTAGCGAGGCGATATTCAGCCAGTCGGGAGCAACGGAACGACCAACGCAGCGCAGGGCCAAGGGCATCAGCCCTGCGGGAGTAATTTCCCGGATGATTTGCTGGCAGAGGTAGGCAGGACTTCTTCCCGGCCACTGACGAAATGCCTGAAAATTCTTCAGCATCCGAAAGAACTGTCCGTGCTGCAACAGGCCTGCCATGCGTGGACCGGGATAGCCCTGATAACCAGCCAGCAGTTCGTCAGCACCCTGACCGTCCAGCGTTACCGAGATGCCACATTCCCGGGCCAGACGGAAGACGCGGTACTGGGCATAGATGGAGGTGGAGCCAAAAGGTTCACCCTGCGATAGAATCAAGGTATCAAGATCAACACTTAGTTCCGCTGGCTCCACGGTAACCATATGACGTATGGCACGAGTCTTTTTTGCTACCAGTGTAGCCCAATGCTCTTCGGAGACATCCGAACCCGCAGCAATGAAGCTGAAAGTATGGAGGTCGATGTCCGGTTCCAGGTAGCGCACGGCGCAGGTGGTGGCCGAGGAATCGATACCTCCAGAAAGTGCCACGCCGAGGGGGACGTCGCTGCGCAAATGCAGGCGCACGGAGGTTAGAAAAATATCCCGCAGACGCTCGGCCGCCTCCTCGAAGGAGAGGGCGCAGGTGTCAGCAATATCCGGCTTCCACCAACGCCGTGGGCTAACGTGGGTGGGATCGTCCAGAGAAATTTCTACGCAATGGGCGGGCGGCAGGGCGTGGATATCCGCCAGCAGGATATCCCCCCCCATGTCGTATTGCCCATAACATAGATACTGGTAGACGGCGGAGGGATTGGCACGACGCGGAACACCTGGTATCTGCAAGAGAGCCGGAATTTCCGAGGCAAAGCAGAAGCCTGTCTCTCCGGCATGCCAGAAGAATGGTTTGATGCCGAAACAGTCGCGTGCGCAGAAGAGAGAGCGATGTTCAGCGTCCAGAAAAGCAAAGGCAAACATGCCCGTCAGGCGGGACAGGGCTTCCGGGCCCCAAGCTATAAGTGCCTGAAGCAGTACCTCAGTATCCGTCAGCGTGTGGAAAACGTAGCCTGCCTGCTCCAATTCCTGCCGCAGTTCACGGTAGTTATAGATTTCACCATTGTAGACCAGCGTGTAGCGACCATCAGCACTGCACATGGGCTGATGTCCGGCAGACGAAAGATCAATAATAGATAAGCGGGTCTGCCCCAGTAGCAGGGCAAGAGGCTTTTCGGCAGAGGAGGGCCGTCCCTCTTGTGGATGCAAAATATCCTCGGCGGGGAAAAAAAGGCAGCCCGCATCATCTGGGCCGCGATGGCGCAGGGCGACCAGCATGGAGCGGGCAACAGGAAGAGCAGAAGGAGAGGAAAGGGGGAGGGAGGGGATCCAGCCAAAAATACCACACATAAAATGTCTTATCCTCGTATCGATGTTCAGGTGAGGCTGCAGGGCATTTGCAGTACTGCACTGATAATATTTTCAGAAGCCTTGCCATTACCGTAGATACCATTCGGGCAGGCAACAGGTGTCATGATGCGGGATACAGCCTGTACAATACTTTCCCGATCCGGATTGCATAGAGTACTCCAGCCGCTATCCGTCAATTCACGCCAGCCCGTATCCGGCATCATAACGGCACAACGCTTGCCCGCGTAATAGGCTTCCTTTTGCAGGCCACCGGAATCCGTTATCACGAAGCGAGCCGCGCAGGTCAGGGACATGGCTTCCAGGTAACCGATGGGGTCGCAGGTGCGCAAGGCGGTAAGTAGGGGAGTAAGGCCGAATTCCCGCACTCGCTTTCTGGTGCGAGGATGCAGGGGCAGGAGGACAGCAAGACCGCTGATCTCCTGTACGGCGGCCAGCCCTTCAAGCATACCGCGCAGGGAGGCGGGAGTGTCCACATTGTAGTCACGGTGCAGGGTGGCGAGGGCGAACTCTCCCGGGCACAGCGACATGGCCGTACAGGTCTCGTCCGGAGTGAAGCGCGGCCGCATACGCAAAAAGAGATCGTACATGACATCCCCGGTCACATACACGCCGTTGGAGAGGCCCTCGGCTGCCAGATTATGGCGACCGAGCTCGGAACAACAACACATGACGGACGAAATACGATCTGTCAGTACACGATTGATTTCTTCCGGCATGGTTCTGGGCCGCATACGAATGCCTGCTTCCACATGGATGACGGGCACATGCAGCTTGGTCGCAGCCAGTGCTCCGGCCAGAGTGGTGTTGGTGTCCCCATAGACCAGCAGTGCGTCCGGCTTCTCTTCAAGCAGGATCTCTTCCATGCCGGTGAGTGCTGCGGCGGTCATGTGGGCATGGCTGCCGGAACCAATGCCAAGATGATAATCCGGTCGGGGAATACCCAGCTCCTGAAAGAAAATGTCGGACATGTTGCCGTCATAATGCTGACCGGAATGGACAAGTATATGATGCCAGGCATCAAACCGTCGGACAGCTTCCCCTACCAGGGCTTCCTTGACGAATTGGGGCCGGGCCCCCACGAGGGATACCACTTTCATCTATGCCGTACCTGCCTTTTGGGAAAATACAGTGCCTATTATAAGTAATTGCTGCCAGCCGCACAAGTAGAGGTGTTGGCGCATGCGGGGTGCCGGAAAAAGAGCTTGTGACCTGTACAGAGAGCCCCTATACTCTTAACGTATGGCGAAACCTGCATCCCGTGGATTCTTGCTGATTACCTGTTGCCGAGGAAGACAATTGTGAATTTTTTACAATTATTTATTCATTCCCTGGGACGATCCCCCCGTCCTACCCGGTTTTACTCCCTGCTGCGTTCGCTCGGCACAGTCACAGTTTGTTCCGCGCCACCTGTGGCGGGTATGAGCACTCCCGGAGAATTTTTCAACATCAGCGAACAGCGAACCTTGTCCCGTAAGCTCCAGCGGGCTTTTGGCTTGCTTTGTCGCCAGTACGAACGGGATATATGGACGCCCCGGCGGCGGGCCGTATTTGAGCGACTGAAGGGGCGAAATTTTTCGGCCATAATCTGTCAGGACTGCCTCTTGGTACCTCTGGCCCTGGCCATTCGGGACGCACGCTCTGACCATCGTCAACCCTGCCCAGTTATTCTGGACGCTCGCGAATTCTATCCGCGCGAGTTTGAGCAAAGTACTCTCTGGAATTTGATGCTTGGTGGTATCAACGACTATGTCTGTCGGCACTACTTTCCGCAGCTGGATCATATTTTTACGGTTTCGCCTGGACTGGCGCAGGGCTATAGGGATGTATATGGATTGGATTGCGAGCTGTTGCCGAGCTTCCCCTATTATCATGACATTTCGCCAGTGCCAGCCCATGATGGGCCAATACGCTGTATCCATCACGGTGCGGCCAGTCATGGACGCAAACTACATGTTATGCTGGAGGCATTTAGTATGCTGGATGGCGTGGCCGCTCTGGATGTCATGCTTGTCCCCAATGAACCTGACTACTATAATAAGTTACGGAAACTGGCTCGTGGAGCGAAAAATATCTGCTTTTGTAATCCTGTGCCAATGTCTGAGATCGTAAATTATGTTTCCAGCTATGATGCAGGAATTTTTCTATTACCAAACAATACCTTCAACCATCGACACTGCCTGCCCAATAAGTTCTTTGAGTATATTCAGGCCCGCTTGGCACTGGCCATCTCGCCGTTACCGGATATGTCGGCCATGCTACGACAATACGATTTAGGTGTGATTGCTGCGGATTTCACACCGCAGGCTCTAGCTGCGGCTATTCGTTCCCTTACCCCGGAAAGTATCGCCAATTTTAAGAGGAATGCAGACAAGGCCGCACATACCCTCTGCTGGGAACAGAATGATATACGTCTGAGAGAAAGGCTGTTGGAGATAACAGGAGTGGCATAAAATTGTGGAGTGCTGTTTTTATTTTTTGGCAGATTGTAAAACCAAGTTGAACAGCCAGGGCAAAAAAAATCCACAGAGATTTCCCCCCAGATGGTAGGATATTTTCACGACAAAACGCCTACCCCAAGGAGAAAGCTCTGTGGACAGGACGCAGGATACCGAAAACGTTCAGGAACGCAAGCGTGGTCAGCACCTGAGACTGGAAGATAGAGGTCAACTGCTCGCCAAGTACGGTATTGAATGAGCTGCGGAGAGGGACAGCAGAACGAAAGCCCGGCAGAGGCAGAAAACC
>JAFQED010000002.1 GCA_017415765.1 Desulfovibrio sp.
GGGATCGGTATCGATGCGCTCTTTTCTGAAGTCTATTCCCTTGATCTGGATGCCGGGCGTATGCTTACCCCTGCCGACATTGCCGACCGCAGGAAGGTCTGTATGCTTGGGCGTGACGCTGCACGTAATCTCTTTGGCAGTGCAGAAAACGCGTTGGGCAAGCTGCTTTTTCTGCACCAGGATGTCTTTGAAGTTGTGGGAGTCGTCAGTGGGGTAATGCTGGGGGCGTGGTCGGAAGGCGGTTTTATTCCCTACAGCACCATGCTTGACCGCAACTGGGGGGACGGCAAGATAACGCGCCTTTTTGTCCGAGCCATCGGCTGGGAGGACGTCCCACGCCTGGTACGGCAGATACCTGAAGTCGTGCGGCAACATCAGGCCGCCCCCTATCTGGTGGTACAGACACAGGAAGAACAGCTTGAGCGCATCAAAACCACCTTCATGTGGGTGGAAGCTCTGTTGTGGCTTGGGATCGTTGCCTCATTGATGTTGGGGGGCTTTGGCATCTGGTATGGTACCTTTGCCGCTGTACGCGCCCGTACCCGTGAAGTGGGTTTGAAAAAGGCCATGGGTGGGTCTGATGCAGACATCCTGGCCCAGTTTTTGGCTGAGGCCCTGTGTAAATCCGTGGCTGGCGGCGTCTTTGGTATCATCCTGGGCATTGTGCTGGTGGAGCTTGGCTCGTGGTCGCTGGGCACTGGCGTCTCCTATGGTCTGCTGATGGTCAGCAGCCTTGGAAGTATCGTCTTTTCCGGTATTCTTGGAGTGGCCGGGGGATTGTACCCTGCCATTCAGGCCAGTCGTATGGACGTGGTTTCGGCACTTCGCTTCGAGTAAGAGTGAAAGATGGATCCTGTTATCGTCGCAAAGGATATGTACAAGTGCTATGCCGGTTTCCCACCGGTATTGCGCGGTGTGAATATCGAAGTGCAGGCCGGGGAGCTGGTGGCCATCATGGGGCCATCGGGCTGCGGCAAGTCCACCATGCTCCATGTACTGGGGATGCTCCATGCGCCCGATGCCGGTTCGCTGCACATTATGGGTACCGATGTACTGTCCCTGGACAGGGAGCAGACAGCGGCATTCCGGCGTGGCAACATGGGCTTTGTCATGCAGTCCAGCAATCTTTTCGAGCACTCCACGGTGTTTGAAAATGTTGAATTTCCGCTCATTTATGAGAATGTGCCCCCACAAGAACGCTGGGAGCGTGTCATCCGTGCGTTGGAGCTGGTGCGCCTCTCGGCCCGAGTGCATTATCGCAGTAATCGGCTTTCGGGTGGGGAACAGCAGCGCGTGGCCATCGCGCGTGCCATGGTCAACAATCCACGCATCCTGCTGGCTGATGAACCGACTGGTGCGCTGGACGCCCGTACCAGCCGCGTTATCATGGAGAACTTCCGTACCCTGTGCCACACTGGCGGGGTCAGTATGGTCATGGTTACCCATGACCCCAAGATGGCAGAGTACTGTGACAGTATCTATACTCTTGAAGACGGCATCCTGCACTGCCAGCAGCACAGCTTGCCACCTGTACGTGACGCAAATGCCCCCAGTCTGTTGCAGGCTCCGCCCCCAATAGTCAATGGTGCGCTGGTGGCTGAACACTTTCCCGAGGCATCTGGTCAATGTCTGATGGAAGAAGCCCACCGGCTCCATTCTGCTGGTCTGCTTTCTCGTATCTACGCCATCCGAGGCAGTTCCTTATTGGGTGACCCTGCGGGCTATGCTTTGCCACTGGCTGTTCGAAGGATCGGCCTATGGCGTCTTTTGGGGGCAACGGTACAGCTTGTGCGGCAAATGCGCTCTTCATCCCATGCACTCTGGGCTATCTGGCGTGCCCTGCCACGCGGCAAGGGACTATGCGGAGACTGCCTTGGACGATTGCGCGCCTTTGTCTGTGGGGTATTGCTGGCACGTTGGGCAGCAGAAGAAAATATCCAGTTTCTTTACGCCTCTGGCTCTCACGAACAGGCAACGGCAAGTTGGGTTTGTGCACGGCTTTTGCGTTTGCCCTTTGCCTTTTCTGTTCGCACGCAGGAGGTACGACAGCTGGGATTGGACGATGGCGTCAAGGCACAGGATGCTATTTTTGTGCGCTGTGATACCGCCGACACCCTGCAAACCATGCGGGTAATGTTTCCTCAGCTCCCACCAGAACGGTTTGTCCTGCTGCGAGACCCGTTGACCCTGACGCCACCTGAGGATGACATGGAAATACCCCTTTCGGCCAAGGCGCGCCAGCAGGAACCGGACTTGCGTATCCTGGCTGTTGGCAGCATTTGCCAGCGCAAGGGCTATGACATCCTGCTGCGGGCCTGTGCCGAACTCAGAAAAGCGGGGGTTCGCTTTCATCTGACCATTGTGGGGCATGGGCCTTGGCTGTTGCGGCTGCGCTGTCTTGTGTGGCGGCTGGGTGTGCGGGGGCTGGTAACCTTTGCCGGTCAGATACCGCACGAAAGTATGCAGGATTGCTACAGGAAGGCTGATGTCTATGTATCCCCCGGCATTGTGACTCCACAGGGGGATATGGATGGTCTGCCATCGGCCCTTGCAGAGGCCATGGCCTTTGGCCGGGCCGTTGTGGTCAGTGATTTGCCGGCACAGCTTGAAGTGGTTGAGGATGGTCATACCGGGCTGGTCGTGGCGCAGAAAGATACCGCTGGCCTGGCTGCCGCCCTGAAGCATTTGGCTGACAAGCCCGATGAACGTCGCCGTCTTGGAGAAGCGGGTAGGGTGCGTATCCATACCCTTCTGGATGTACAGGAAAATGAGGCCCGCCTTAACGAACTCTTCATCAGGGCCGGACGCAGAAGCTAGGCTTGGCATGGTTGCAGGACACACAGGAGCATGTATGGATTTTTCCGGGGTACGGGTGCTGGTGCTGGGCGATGTTATGCTCGACCACTACATCGCGGGTAGCGTACAACGCATTTCCCCGGAAGCCCCCGTGCCGGTGGCACGGGTAGAGGAGAGCTGGTCTGTTCCTGGTGGTGCGGCCAACGTGGCCCGTAATGTATCCCGTCTGGGCTGCTCTGTTTCCTTATTGGGACTGCTGGGTGAGGATACGTCTGCGACTGTCCTGCGGCGATGCCTTGCCGATGAGGGGGTCCACGATTGTCTTATAAGCGGGCAGGGGCGTTGCACTACACGCAAGACACGCATTATGGCACAGGGACAGCAGCTCTTGCGACTGGATGAGGAAGTCTCTGCGCCGCCAACACCAGAAGAGAGCAAGGCAATGCTCGCCCAGGCAGAGGAACTGCTTGGTGATTGTTCGGTACTGGTATTGTCTGACTATGCCAAGGGCGTATTGACCTGTCCATCGGGTGGACAAAGCCTGTGTACGCCTCTCATTGCCCTGGCTCGTTCGCGTGGTATCCCGGTCTTGGTTGACCCCAAGGGCAGCCAGTGGGAACGCTATGCCGGGGCGCACTGTGTTACACCCAACAGTGCTGAATTCCATGCGGAATGTGCTCTCCCCCCTGAAACCCGTCTTGATCGCCCACGGCGCGCTGCGCTGGCAGCCGAACTTTGTTCCAGATACGGCTTCGAGCGTTTGCTGATCACACGAGGCTCTCGCGGAATGGCTCTCTTTGGTAAAGAAGCCCCCTGCTACTTGCGTGCCGTAGCGCATGAGGTAGCCGATGTCTCCGGGGCGGGGGATACCGCCCTTGCCGTATTGGCAGCCGCTGTGGGTAAGGGGCTGGGCTGGGAAGAGAGCGCGAGGATGGCCAATGTGGCGGCCGGGCTTGCCGTGGGCAAGCTGGGCACGGCCCCGGTCAACAGGCGCGAACTGGCAGCGGCCTTGCGAGAGCAGACAGTCAATCCCAAGCTCTATACGCGTGACGAACTGCGTGAGACACTTGAGGACTGGCGGCGTAAAAATCTCAGTGTGGTCTTTACCAATGGCTGCTTTGATCTTGTTCACCCTGGCCATATTTCGCTGCTGCGGCAGGCCGCAGCACAAGGGGATCGGCTTGTCGTTGGGCTGAACAGTGATGCCTCTGTGCGCCGCCTTAAGGGTTCTGAGCGTCCCATCCAGAATGAGCAGAGCCGTGCTCTTGTGCTGGCAGCCATGCAGCATGTAGATGCCATTGTCATTTTTGATGAAGACACGCCGCTGGAGCTTATCCATGTGGTCTGTCCACAGGTACTGGTCAAGGGTAGTGACTACCGGGAGGATCAGGTCGTAGGGGCTGATTTTGTCAAGGGTCACGGTGGCCGCGTCGTACTGGCCCGGTTGGTGGAGGGGTGCAGTACCACCAGTCTGGCCCGGAGTATCGCAAAGGGCTGAGATGTCAGCTGTCCCTCAACGTATCCTGGCCGCTGATGTAGGCGGAACCAACTGCCGTTTTGGTCTTTTTTTGCCTGATGCGGTAGGGTGGCAGTTGGTCGCTGTAGGCTCACATGCCAGCAGTATGCTGTATCAGGAACAGGATTTTTTGGCTGCCCTTGCAGTCGGTCTTGATGTGCATCCGCAAAATGGTGATGCCCTTGCCGTGGCTTTGGCCGGGCCTGTGGCAAACGGTACGGCTTGCCTTACCAACGGCAGGTTGCGGATCTCGGCGCAGAAACTTGGACGGATTTGGGGGACATCCTCCTGTCTGCTGCTCAATGATTTTGCTGCTCAGGCCCATGCCTGCCATAGTCCTGTAGGAGAGCGGGCCAGCTATGTGGCCGGGCCGCAAAGCCCAGGCGACAAGGATGGGGGCAGGGCTGTTCTGGGGGCAGGTACAGGGCTGGGGGCAGCGCAGCTGGTGCGCGTTTCGGGTTGCTGGCAGGCCCTGGCCTCGGAATTTGGGCACACTGACTTTGCCTTTGTCGGGCAGGAAGAACAGAGTTTTGCGGATTTTCTTTGCGCCCGCAGCGGATTACCCTTTGTCAGTGTTGAAGCTGTCCTTGGTGGACAGGGGCTGGCGCATCTGCATGAATTTTTGAGCGGGGAACGCCTTTCACCGCCAGAAGTTGGTGCTAACGCCCTCAGCCATGACAGCCCAACCCTGCGCCTCTATGCGCGCTTTTATGGCCGCACCTGCCGTCACTGGATACTTTCCAGTCTTTGTCAGTGCGGACTTTGGATCACTGGCGGTATTGCACAGGCCAACCCGCATTGCCTGTACAGTTCTTCCTTCCATGATGCCCTGTTGACTCCCGGCCCCATGCAAAGCCTTGTGGCAACTGTTCCTGTGCGTTTGCTGCAAGACCCGCACAGCGGGCTTTGGGGGGCAGCATGGGCCTTTCTGAATAGAGCCTGATTTTATTCTTGAGACATCCTTCTGGCTTGCTGTCTGGATGCTAGAGCGAACTGCCATTGAAAATGGCAGTTGCTTTGGCGGACGCAAGATGTCGGGCAGCAGCCCAGGCACTGGCCCAAGCCCAGTGCAGATTGTAACCGCCCAGCAATCCTGTCACATCAAGCAGCTCTCCAATCACGTACAGTCCCGGAATCAGTCGGCTTTGCATGGTTGCGGGTTCAATGGCATCAGTATTGACACCGCCCGCGCAGACCTCAGCCTTTTTCAGTCCCCCCCGTCCCTGTGGTACGATGCGGCATCGGTGTACGGCATCGGCAATAATCGTGCGCTGCTTGCGTGAAAGCTCTGCCAGTTTACGGCGGGCCACAGCTTCTGGCAAAAGGCAATCCACAAGGCGTTGCGGCAAAAGACGTGCAAGCAGGCTTCGAGCTGTGTGTCGCCCGGCATCGGGGCTGTCCAGCAGAGCAGCAACTTGCTGCTGGGGGAGAAAATCCAGCAGTACTGCCATGCCTTCCTGCCAGAAGAGTGATGCTTTCAGGCTTGCCGGGCCGCTGATGCCGTCATGGGTGAAGAGCAGGTCATCCTCCCAACCTCGATCCAGCCCACTGCCAGCCTCCAGTGAAATCCGTACAGGCAGGCTGATACCTGCCAATGCAGCAAAGCCCATGCCGTCCTTGCTTGTGGCAAGACACAGTGGCGTCAGGGCAGGGCGGGGCGGCACAAGCTCATGCCCAAGACGTTGGGCCAGACGATACCCTGCGCCGCTTCCTCCGGCCTGAGGCCAGGCCGGGCTGCCACAGGCCAGAACTACAGAGCGGGCCTGCCAGCGGACATCCCCGGAACACACTTCAAAGCTGCCATGTTTCTGACGGATACCATCAACAGCATTGTTGCAGAATATGAGGCAGCCCAGCTTGCGGCAATCCGCCATAAGTATCTGGGTCAGGCGACGGGCCGGGACAGTCAGGAAGAGTTGCCCATGACTGCGTTCCTCCACAGGCAGATGCCATTGCCGCATTTCCTCCAAAATCATTGCAGGAGTATATGTTGCCAGGGCTGGCTGGCAAAAGTTTGGATCGCCGTGGCACAGATAGTCCTGGGGAGTGATCTGCCGATTGCTGAAATTAGCCTTGCCACCGCCGCTGATGGAAAGCTTGCGCCCCGGGCTGGCTGTGCGCTCCAGTACAATAACAGAAAGACCGGCCTGGGCAGCTGCGCGGGCACAAAACAGGCCAGACGCCCCACCGCCGATGATCAGCACGTCTGTCGGACGGCGGGGAGGTCGACCATTTGACAAGTTTTTACGGCCAAGGCTACTAGGGATAAGCAAGTTCATCACAAAAGACTACACGAGGGTATGTCCAATGCCAATACTCATATCCCGCTATATGGCCCCGCCTGGCTTGGGTAATCCCCACTGCAATACTTTTTGGCCCGTACTTTTTCGACATACCCCACCTTTTTCTCTGGATTTGCAGCGGATACGAATTGAAACATCTGATGCCGATTTTTTGGATGTGGACATTCATCCCTGCGCAACAGCCAGCCCACGCGGTATTGCTGTCCTGTCACATGGTCTTGAAGGAAACAGCCGACGCAAGTATATCCTTGGGCTTGCGCATATGCTGAGCGCACACGGTTTCATTGTCATGGCCTGGAACATGCGTTCCTGTTCTGGTGAGATGAACCGTACCCCTTACCTCTACCATATGGGAGAAACAGGCGATCTTGCCACAGTTATTGCCCACGCAGCATCCATGGGCTTGCCTGTCTTTCTGGCCGGTTTCAGCATGGGAGGCAACCAGATTTGTCGTTATCTGGCACGGGAAAAGGTCTCTCCACTCGTTAAGGCCGCTGCGGCTATTTCTGTCCCCTGTGATCTTGCTGGATCTGCCCCTATCATCGACAAGGCATTGGGGGGATTCTACACCAGGTATTTTTTACGCAGTATGCGCCATAAGGTACGAGAGAAGGCAGCCCGCTTTGCGGGGTATCCCTCATTGGAGGGGCTGGAACGAATGTCCACCTTTGCCGAGTTTGACGAGCGTTTCACTGCACCCATCTATGGCTTTGCCTCGGCGCAGGATTACTGGCAACGCAACAGTACCAGTGAAGACCTCTTTGCGGTGCGTGTCCCTCTCTATTTTTTGCAGTCCGCAGATGATCCCTTTTGCTCTGCGGCATGCTATCCCGTTGAGGCAGCTCGCAAGAACGAAAATCTTCACTTGGAGATCACACCCCACGGCGGGCATGTGGGTTTTGTCCAAACAGGGCCATTGTATTATACTGAGCAGCGCGTTTTGGAATTCCTCCGTGAAGTTTGGCCTGGCTTTGGAGTGTAGCCTAACCTTTCTTTTGCGCGGCCAATTTTTTCTGAGTCAGGGCCGTTGCCATTGCCGTCAGGGGATCTTCCGGCCAGGGATGGCGCGGATAACGCCCACGCATCTCGGCACGCACAGCAGCATAGCCATTACGCCAAAAATGGGACAAATCCTGGGTGACCTGGAGAGGATGCCCCGCAGGAGAATTGAGATGCAGGCGCACAGGGATGTCCCCCCCAAGGATTGTGGGGCCGGTCTCACAGCCAAAAAATTCCTGCAATTTGGCCGCCAGCCACGGGCCGCCAGCATCGCCATAGATAATAGGATGCCACAGCCCGGAAGGGGCTTGCCAGCGGGCAGGAGCAAGGCGATCCAGTTCACGGCTTTGCGGATAGGGTAAAAGTCCTTGCAGAGCCTTGTACAAACTTTCAGGCGTGAGCTCGCCCAGGGCATTGGCCTTGTTCAGTAATGGAGCGAGCCACAATTCCAGATCCTGCAAGAGGGCCATATCATCCAGTACAGGCCAACAAGCCCCCTGGTGCTCCCGCAGGAAAGCAATGCGTGCCCGCCACTGCCTGCTGGCATCATTCCACGGAAGACGGGCAATGGCTTCAGGTCCCTCTTGCCGGAACCAGGAGCAAAGGGCAGCAGCGCAAACATCGCCAGAGGGGTGGGGAAGTGGTGCTGTTTCAAGGACAAGTTTACCAAGCTGCCGCAGACGCCGTGCCTGTACACGATATTCAGCAGAAACTTCCACTGCTTCTGCTGTTGTGATTTCCGTGGCAAAAAGCTCTTCTACCTCGGCAGCCGACAGGGGTGCTGCCAGCCGGATACGTCCCACGGCACTGCCGGTAAATGAGGCCACAGCCAGGAATGGACTTTGAGCAAGGCTGTCCGATGCTGGCAGAGTGACAGCCTTGCCCTGGCGCAGAAGAAAAATACTCTGTCCATCCTGTATCTGCTGGTGCATGGCTAATCTGTCCGACCAGGCAGAGACCAGCAGACTACCTGCTTTGTCCTGCTGCGCAAGGGCCGTGGTGAAAATATCCTCACGGTAGCCGATATACCGTGCCAATCGTCCAGCAGTGCGCCGCAGTGCTGCTGCGGCAGGATGCTGTACCCGGCACAGCCAGGCCAGTCGATGAGCAAGGTTACTGTCAGGGCTTTGCCCGCTTTTCCACAATGGGTCGCGTTCTTCCAGAAAAGCGGCCAGGCAGCAGGCCAGGGCAGGGCAGTTATGGGCTTCGCCAGCCAGCAGCAAGCGCGCTGTGCGCGGACGCAGTGGGAGTCTTGCCATTTTTTTGCCTGTGGGGCTTATTCTGCCCTGGCTATCCAAGGCCCCAAGGGCAGTAAGCTGACTTCGGGCTGCTGCCAGCGCAGCCGGAGGAGGCGTATCCAGCCAGGCCAGAGAACGGATGCCCTCTAGCGTGCTTACGCCCCACAGGGCTAATTGCAAGACAAGAGCGGCAAGGTCGGCATCCAGAATTTGCGGTCTGAAACGGCGAGGCAGGGTATGTTCTTCTTCCTTGTGCCAGAGGCGACAGCAGATACCATCCTCCAGTCGGCCCGCCCTGCCTGCCCGCTGTGTTGCTCCATCCAGTGAAACCCGCCCTGTGACAAGATATTCTGCCCCGGTGGCACTATCGTGGACTGCCCGTCTGACGAGGCCCGTATCTACCACAAGACGTATCCCCTCGATGGTAAGAGATGTTTCGGCAATGGAGGTGGCCAGTACTACCTTGCGTTGCCCCGATGGTGATGGGGCAATGGCAGCGTCCTGTTCCTGTACGGACAGATTACCGTAAAGAGGATACAGCCTGGTTGACGCTGGCAACCTGTCCTGCAACAAGGCTGTCAGATGACGGATTTCACCACTGCCGGGCAAAAAGGCCAGCAAACTTCCGTATTCTCTGTGCAACAGATCACAGATAACGGCAGCCGTATGCCGCCAAAAATCTCCATCCGGGGGCCAGGTCGTACGGTGCGGTGGCAGCCAACGCTGCTCCACAGGGTGACTTGTGCCTGTGCAGCGCAGTACAGGGCAATTCCCCAAAATGTGGGCTACCGCTGCTCCATCCAGCGTTGCTGACATAACGACAAGTCGCAAATCCGGCCTGAAGGCCTCCTTACTTTCAAGGCACAGAGCGAGGGAGAGATCGCTGTGTAACGACCGTTCATGAAATTCGTCAAAGATGATACAGCCAAAATCAGAAAGTTCCGGGTCAGTCTGTAAAATACGGACAAGTACCCCTTCGGTGATGACCTCAATGCGTGTCTCTGCCCCACACAGGGTTTCGTCCCGCATACGCCAGCCAACGCGCTGCCCCGGCTGTTCACCCAAAAGTCGGGCCATATAACGTCCCAGTGTTCTGGCCGCTATCCTGCGCGGTTCCATCAGACATATTTTTTTCCCGGCCAACCACGGAGCATCCAGCAACCACAGAGGAACACGGCTGCTTTTGCCGCTTCCCGGCGGAGCCTCCAGGACAAGGGCAGTTTGTTGGGCCAGGTTTGCAAGCAATTGGGGACGCAAACCATCCAGCATGCTGGGCGAACAAGAGAGCAGGGGGGGATTAGTGGGCATGGCAGTGCTTTTTTGCTGGCTTTTGCACCAATGTCAGTGTATTGACACCTGAAAGGACTGACGAGGGAAGCAAATGGAACTGAATACCAGCGGCATCATCGGCCAAAGCACAACCTTGGCTGATGTCTTCAGGGTGCTTGGCAAAGTGGCTCCCACAGACAGCACTGTGCTTGTAACCGGGGAATCGGGAACAGGCAAGGAGCTTCTGGTGCGCGCACTGCATGCCAACAGCCACAGGGCCGAAAAGCCATTTGTACCCATTAACTGTGGTGCCATTCCCAAGGAGCTGCTGGAAAGCGAGCTTTTTGGGCATGAGAAGGGGGCTTTCACCCATGCCATCAGATCCCGGCCGGGACGCTTTGAGATGGCAGATGGGGGTACCATCTTTTTGGATGAAATTGGCGAGATGGAGCTAAACCTTCAGGTCAAGATCTTGCGAGTCCTGCAGGAAAAGGAAATAGAGCGCGTTGGCGGCAGTGGCTGTAAAAAGGTGGATGTCCGTATTGTGGCGGCCACCAATCGCGACCTGGAAGCCGAGGTCAAGGCTGGCAATTTTCGGGAAGACCTGTACTATCGCCTCAATGTCATCCCCCTGCAGTTACCTCCCTTGCGTGAACGTGGTACTGACGTACTGCTGTTGGCCAGGCATTTTCTGGCTCATTTTTGTCGTAAAAAAGAGCGGCAAGTCTTGCAGCTTGCGCGGGATACACGGCGTATCCTCCTTGCCTATACTTGGCCAGGTAATGTGCGTGAACTTGAAAACTTCATGGAACGCTTGAGCATTTTGGTGGATGGTTCTTCTGTAGAACCTGCCGATTTGCCCGTCAAAATACTGGATCAGGTGGGGGACATTAGCCTGTTGCCAGGTTTACCTGATGAAGAAATCTGCACGGGGCCATCTTCTCCCAGTATGTCCCAGTATCCAGATAAGGCAGGGCTTCCTGCAGCAGAACCCGGTACTTTTGTATGGCCGGATTTGTCAACCTTGGAAATGCAAGGCCTTAATCTGAAAGATTTTTTGGAAGCTGTGGAAAATCGCCTTATTGATGAGGCCCTGGTGCGGGCTGACGGTGTTAAAAATCAGGCCGCAGAGCTTTTGGGTATCAAACGCACCACACTGATAGAAAAGCTCAAGAAGCGGGGAAATCAAAGCTGAAATAGGGCATGATTTTTGCATAAATTTTGTGGTGAAATATCCTTCATATTGGCAAAGCGAATGTTCTTTTCCTAAGGTTCACGACTGGTGAAACATTTTGCCCTTGTCGGACTTATCCGGCCTCATACTATCAGGTGGACAATCTTTCCTCACGGGAGGGGCGTTCTGTTGTGCCTCCGAACCATACTCCTTGTCCTTGTCTTCTGCTCTTTCTCAGTATGCCCTGTGGCAGCGGCCACGACTGCCTCTGGCGCAGCGGGATTGCGTGGCAAAGTCAATACTGGCGGCCCTGAAAACTGGCCTGAGGCTCAGGGGCTTTCCAATGCCCGCCCTGTGCAAGGGGCTGCTTCCTTGCCTGCGCCTCAAATCCCTGTAGGGCAACAGCCGTTTTCTGCAACGCAAAATGTGCCACCACCTGGCTCAGAAGAACAACATACCGTTGCAGGAAAGCAGGTTCCAGTACCCGTGTTGCGAAAGCAGTCCTCCGATGGGGGGCAGCCAAACTCTGCGCCCTTGCCGTTAGAGGAAAACGCGGCAAAGTTTCCTGCCAATGCCGACAATAGCAATCCAGCGGGGTATCCTCCTCAGCCTGAAATGCCTGCGACTCCCGTACAGGCTGCTCCCACGGTGATCAGCGGCTCAAGTGCGTCAGGCACTGTAAGCAGCAAGGTTGAGGGCTTGCCAGTACAAGTTGAGGAAAAGACAGAGGACACTACAGAAGCGGCCACTCCACGGCAGGTTATCTATGTGGATGAGCAGGGTAATCCTGTACCCAAGCCGCCAGAGCCGGACAAGATGCTGGCTGAAGCTGAACGGCTTATGGATGAAGGCAAGTTCAGTGAAGCCCTGCCACAACTGGAACAGATACGTGCGCTTCCAAATATCCCGCGCGAAATGCGTGAAAAAGTCCTCTACCATATCAGTGATTGTCTTTGGGCGCGCTATGCAGACAATCCCCTTGCGGGCTATGAATCCATTGATTCCAGCACCAAGGAGGCTCTCAATGCCAACCTGCGTTCTCCGCGAGTACCAGATGCCTTATTGCGCCTTGGTCTGGCCAACTGTAATGTTGGCAATCTGACTGAAGGTGAGGCCTATATGAAGGCCCTGTTACGGCGGCACCCGGATTATCCTGGTGTCGCCCAGGGCTTTACAGCCCTAGGGAAGGAGCAGTTACGGCAGGGACGTGAGCCAGAGGCAGAGCAGTCTTTCAGCCTTGTTCTGGACAAGTTCCCTGAAGCGAGTGAACTACAGGCAGCCTCCGTGGGGCTGGCCACGGCCCTGTATCGGCAGAATGATCATGACAAGGCCCGTGTTATCCTTGACTTCATCAACAAACGCTGGCCGCGCTATTACATTGAAGATCCGACTTTCCTCCTGATGCAGGCCGGCAATGCGGAAGCTCTTGAGAATATCGGCCCGGCTCTTGATAATTACTGGCTTTATGTCAATCTAGAACCGCGGCGTGATGGCAATGATGTACTTTTGCTCAAAATGGGGGACATTTACAGTCGGCATGGCAATATGAGTGCCGCCAATTTTATCTATACGGAGGTGGACAGACGTTTCCCTGGTTCACAGGCAGCCATTACCGCACGCTTGCGTATGGCTGAGCAGGGTATTTATGAAAGTCCGCTCGACTACGAAACCATGCGTACTGTCTTTGCCCGGGAGTCCGACCCACCTCTCTGGCAAACCTATTGTGACTTGGCGGCTTCTTCGCAAACCATTCCAGACGCTGTACTGGCGCGTTTGAAACAGGCCATGTGGCTTTACTGGGACAAGCAGTATACCGAAGCTATGGGGCTGGCCGCAGACTTTATTGATGCCTATCCGGAACACCCCGATGCCTCTGCTGCACGCAACATCATCTGGGATTCCTTTGAAAAGGAAATGAAGAACGCCCTTGCGGAAGAAAATTACGGGCGTATCCTTATCTTGTGGAATGGTTTTCCTTTTGTACGCGAGCGTTATGGTGAAATTGACCCGGATATGCGCTATGCCCTTGCACGGGGCTGGCTGGAACGGGGTGACAATCGCAAAGGATTTGAGCTTTTGGGGGGCTTTTTGCAAGGGCCGAAACACCCCCGGTATGGAGAGGCAGCTTTTAGTGAATTTTTCAACTGCTACTTGAAGGCTGGTGCCTGGCAGCAGATACTGGAATTGGCAAAACTGGTGGAGGCATGGGATCTGTCGGTTGATTTGCGAAAGCAGCTTGACTACGCCATGGCTCTGTCCGCACAAAATCTCAACCTGGCCGGCCCGGCACTTTCCATGTGGAAAATGCTGGCCGATCGCACGGATATTCCCCTGTACCAGCGAGCATACGCTACCTACTTTTTGGCGCGTGACGCTGAAAACCGCAAAGACATACGCAATGCTTACCGTCTGAATCGGCAGGTTATCGAGCTGTTTGGACAACTTCAGGATGAGCGTTCTGACAAGGCAGATCCGCAACGTATCAAGGAAGCAATAGCTGCCTTGATGGACATCTGTGAAGTTGGCAACCGCGTCCCGGAAGCCTTGGAATGGTTGAAACGCTATAACACCTATGTACAGGAAAATTCGCCGGAATACCCCGGCCTGAGATTCCGGGAGGCCCGTCTCCACCGTAAGCTAGGTGACAGCAGCCGGGCACAGGCCCTGTTAGAAAACATTGTCAGCCAGTATGGTGCATCGCCCTTTGCCCAGGCCGCAGCGGGAGAACTGGCTACCTTTGAGGTTTCGCGAGATCTGCAAGCCTATATGCCCGGTGGAGATGCTCGCCAAAGCAGAGTCCGTCAGCCGCAACTCCCGGGAAGTCGAGCAGGTGTCCCCGTTAATGCAACTACGCCTGGAGGACAGGGGGCTATCAACAATACTGCACCGACAGAGCAGGAGGGGGCTGGTGTCCCTGGTGCCAGCAATTCCACATGGTCGTGGCAGCAGCCAAACCAGCAGTCAGGTGAACCTTCTGCCCAGCCAACAGGGCAACCCGCAGGGCAGCAAGCCAGTCAGTAGTCTGTCCCCAGAAGCACAAATATAGAAGGCCCCGGCAGCATGTTGTTGCCGGGGCCTACTGTCTGCACCTGAAAACTTGAGGCTTAGCAGCCAATATCCCAATCCAGCCCAAAGGTGTCGTGCAGGATTCGCACGGCAAGTTCCACATATTTTTCCTGGATCAGGATCGTGATCTTGATTTCGGAGGTACTGATCATCAGGATATTGATGCCTTCCTGGGTCAGTGCGGCAAAGGCACGGGCTGCCACGCCAGAATGGTTGCGCATACCAACGCCGATGGCAGAGACCTTGGCCACACTCACATCATGCAGCACTTCGGAGGCCCCAGTCTTACTGGCAACCTCTTCCATGATTTCCAGTGTCAGGGGCAAGTCCTTGCGGGAAATGGTGAAGGTCATGTCGGTATGGCCGTCCTGGCTGGTATTTTGGACAATCATATCCACCAGAACACCGCGTTCGGAAAGCGGCCCAAACAGGGCCGCAGCCATACCGGGTACATCAGGCACATCGCGCAGGGTCACACGGGCCTGGTCTTTGTCATAGGCAATACCGGAAACGAGAACTGCTTCCATGCTGGAGTCCTCCTGGGTGACAAGGGTACCGGGGTCATCGCTGAATGTGGAGCGAACCCGCACCGGAACTTTGTATTTCTTGGCAAATTCCACTGAACGGATATGCAGGACCTTCGCTCCCATGCTGGCCATTTCGAGCATTTCTTCGTAGGCCACGCGATCCATCTTGCGAGCGGTCGAACATACATTGGGGTCAGTGGTATAAACGCCGTCCACATCCGTGTAGATTTCACATTCGGCTGAATCCAGCGCGGCAGCAAGGGCCACAGCCGATGTATCGGAACCACCACGGCCAAGTGTGGTAATGCGCCCATCCTCTGTACGGCCCTGAAAGCCGGCTACAACAAGGACATCATGGTTGGCCAGATGACGACGCAGACAATCACTGTCAATGGACTTGATACGCGCCCGTCCGAAACTGTCATTGGTGGTGATGGGGATCTGCCAGCCCAGCAGGGAGCGGGCCTTGATCCCCTCATCCTTGAGCAGCATTGTGAAAAGCGAGATGGAAACCTGCTCACCTGTGGAGACCAGCGAGTCACACTCTGCCTGGTCAGGCGTATCGGACCACTCATCGGCCAGGGCCAACAGACGGTTCGTATCCCCGGAACGGGCCGAAAGGACTGCAATGACCTTGTACCCGCGCTCCAGTCCGTTCCGAACCTTAGCGCACACCCTTGTCATACAGTTTCGGTCGGCTACGGAGGTACCGCCAAATTTTTGGATAAGAATCTTCATGTCACCATTCCGTTGACGATTCTTGGCGCAAAACCGAACCACAGGGCCAGTCCGCGCAGAGCCTTTCCATCAGCCGTGCAGCATGCGGGCCGCTGGCTGCAAGCAATAACAATCGACCTTCATCGCATGTCTTGAAGCAGATGTCCAGAAAATCTTGCGGCCTGTCAGCTAGGGGCAGGTATTCAGCCCATTCAACGATACACAGCGTCCCTGAACTATCCAGGACGTCCAGCAGATCATCCGGCATATCACCCTGACAGCGATAGAGGTCACAGTGGAGTACGGGGGGAATGGTAGGGTAGTGGTTACAAAGGGTAAAGGATGGACTGCCTATTTCGGCAGTATCACTCCCCGGCAGTGCCATAACCAGTGCCCGGGTCAGGCTGGTCTTGCCACTGCCCAAATCACCGCGTAGCAGGATGGCGGATAGATCGATGTCAGATAGTTGGACTGCCAGCCAGTGTCCGAAGCGTTCCGTTGCTTCCGGGCTACTCAACAGCAGGGTGGCCACGGTAGTATCTCCTGATATATCGTGAGGGGAGAAGCCTGGCTGGCCCAGACCTGTGGCAGCTGGTCTGCCAGTTCTGATGCCAGATGCCCCCGTGGATACTTTTTAGCAAGTTCCAGTCCTGCCAGAGCATGCAGACTTACGCCCAAAGCCGCAGCAATAAGGGCGGTTTGCGTTTTTTGTGTGGAAGAGGCATGAGCCTTCCGTTCCAAACGGCCCAGCAGTGCGCCGATACAGCCAGCCAGTACATCACCGGAACCCGCAACAGCCAAGCCAGGCAGATCATAGGGGCACAGCAGCCACGGTTGCCCGGCCTGTCCCACAAGAGTGCCTGCCCCCTTGAGGACGACAACCGCTTTACTCAAGCGACACAGGCTTTGCAGAGCCCCAGGTCTGTCCTCTTGGACAGCAGCACTGTCGCAGCCCAGCAGGGCTGCTGCCTCGCCAGGATGCGGTGTCAGTACATCCTGTGCCGTCAGCAGGGGTATCAGGTGAGGATGTTTGGCCAGCATCCGTAAGCCATCGGCATCCAGCACCATTGGAGGACGCTGCTTGCGCGCAAGCAACGCAGCCAGCAGGGCCTCAGCCCCTGTGCTGCCCATACCCGGGCCAAGTACCAAGGCTGTAACACGCTCCAATATGGATTCAAGAGGAGTCGGGATATTGTCGGGCCAGTAGAGGCCTTCCGAAACTGGCAGGGGCAGGGTGATGATCTCGGGGCATTGTCCTTTGATGTCTGCCAGAGCAGTTGCCGGGGCTGCTGCCGTGACAAGGCCAGCACCAGAACGCAGGGCTGCCAGTGTTGCCAAATGGGCCGCCCCCCCCATGCCATATGCCCCCCCAAGTACAAGTACATGGCCGTAGGCGTATTTGTGCCCATCCGGTGGGCATGGAGGTAAGGCCTGCAAACAGTGCGCATCCAACAGGCGCACACTGCACGGCTTTGTGGCACGGATAACAGCGGGGATCCCGATGTCCCTTACATGGAGCTGGCCTGTCCAGCATCGGGCAGCAGGATGCAGCAAGCCGGGCTTGGCAGCGGCAAAGCTGACGGTATGGCTGGCCTGTACCGCCAGCGGCATGGGCTTACCAGTCAGGCCATCCAAGCCGGAGGGGATGTCCAGCGCAAGGACAGGAATGTTCTGTCCAAGCGCATTGATATGGTTGATGGCGTTATGCAGGTCTGGACGCAACGGCCCGGTAAAGCCGGTTCCGAGCAAACCGTCAACAAGGATATCCGGTCGATGGGCGGACTTTGCTGTCAGAGTGTCCCAGCGTGCCAGAGGTACAAAGGGGATGCCCAGTGTGCGGGCCAGCCGAACATGCTTGCCGCACGCCCCTTGATAGCATCGTAACGGCTTACTGTGAAAGATGAGAGGTTTGGTTCCGGCATCAAGCAAATGGCGGGCCAGACAGACAGCATCCCCTCCGTTGTTGCCACTTCCCATGAACAGCCAGACTTTTTTGCCCTTCAGGGGAGCAAATTCTGTCTGCATGACGGCTAAGGCTTCTCGTGCAGCATTTTCCATAAGCAGGACTTCTGGCAGCCCTAACCTGATGGCAGCTTCGTCCCATGCGTGCATTTCTGCGGGCAAAGGCAGTGGGGGCAAAAGTTGGAGAAAATCCTGCACCATGGCTTAATCCTCCAAAATCGCCACAGCCACAGCTACCAGCCGTTCATGACTGATAGAAAGACGACTTTGGCGCACACCCAGGGTTTCTGCCTGTTTCAAAGCCGGCCCATGAAAGCGCAGCTGCGGTCCTCCCAGGGGCGTATGCACAACTTCAACATGAACAGGGCCAATGCCCTGGCTGAAGCCTGTCCCCAAGGCCTTGACTGCTGCCTCCTTGGCGGCAAAACGCCCGGCCAGCCATGTGCCCGACTGTCGTGGCATGGCTGCGATTTCCTGTGGGGTAAGGATGCGCTCCAGAAAGCGGCGTCCAAAGCGAGTATGACTGGCAGCGATGCGTGCTACTTCCGTCACATCTATGCCCAAACCTAGAATCATGCAGATTCTCCTGCTCATGGGTTTCCCATATACATTGGGGTGGCTCAGGTAAACTTGCCCCCTGCCTGAAAATATCGTAAAATAAAAAATTCAAAAAGCATATTCTTAAGCCTGTTCTCCTGTGGGAGCAGGCAGGATGAGGAGCATCCCGATGAAACTTTGCATTGTCGGAACCGGCTATGTCGGCCTGGTCAGTGCCGCCTGTTTTGCTGAAATGGGCAATACCGTTACCTGCGTGGACGTTAATCCCGCTGTGGTGGAAAAACTCAACGCTGGCTCAGTGCATATTTTTGAGCCGGGCCTTGAACCTATGGTGCAGCGCAGCCGTGCTGACGGGCGTCTGCGCTTTACCACCAGTCTTGAAGAGGGCATCCGCGATGCTGACTGTACTTTTATTTGTGTAGGCACGCCACCCAAGGCAGATGGCTCCTGCGATCTCAGCTATGTGCAGCAGGTTGCCAGGCAGATAGGTACCTGGCTGAACAAGAACATGGTGGTGGTGGACAAGTCCACTGTACCGGTGGGAACAGCCGACATGGTACGCAAACTTATCGAAACGGAACTGGCTGCCCGTGGGCAGAAGTATCAGGTCGATGTGGTGTCCAATCCCGAATTTCTCAAGGAAGGGGATGCCATTTCTGATTTCATGAAGCCGGATCGTGTGGTGCTGGGGACGGATTCCCCCACGGCTGCGGCCCTGATGCGTGAACTCTATGCCCCCTTTGCCCGTACCCGCGACAAAATCATTGTCATGGGAGTGCGTAGCGCAGAAATGACCAAGTATGCCGCCAACTGTATGCTGGCTACCAAAATTTCTTTCATCAATGAGATAGCCACCATCTGTGAGCAGGTCGGGGCTGATGTGCGTGATGTGCGTAACGGGATCGGTTCTGACAGTCGCATCGGCTACCAGTTCATCTATCCTGGGGTCGGTTATGGTGGATCCTGCTTCCCCAAGGACGTGAAGGCACTCATCCAGACCGCCGAAGAGTATGGGGTTAACCCAGTGCTGCTCAATGCTGTGGAGGATGTCAACGCCCGGCAAAAGGTTCGCATGGCCAAGCGTGTGCAGGAGTACTTTGCGCCACAGGGTGGGGTAGCCGGTAAGACGCTTGCCCTTTGGGGTTTGGCCTTCAAGGCCAATACCGATGATATGCGTGAAGCTGCTGCCATTGATATTATCAATACCCTTACAGCAGCAGACATGAAAATCCGTGCCTTTGACCCTGTGGCAGCCAACAATGCCCGTGCCATATTCAAGGATAACAGCCTGGTTGAAATCGTGGACGACCAGTATGCTGTTTGTGATGGTGCACAGGCCCTTCTGGTGGTGACGGAGTGGAACCAGTTCCGTAATCCAGATTTTGACAGGCTGAAGCAACTGCTGACAGCCCCGATCCTTTTTGATGGCCGTAATCTTTACTCCCCCACAGCCCTGGCAGAACGCGGTTTTGCCTACTTCTGCATTGGTCGCAAGGAGGTATAGAGCGAAATGCCATTGAAAATGGCATCGCTCTGGCGGACGCAAAGCGGACGCCCGCGCCGTAAGCAAGCGGAAAAACCGCGTTTTTTCCGCGAAGCGTAGGCAGCGTATGGATTGAAACACGGAGTGTTTCAATCAAAA
>JAFQED010000073.1 GCA_017415765.1 Desulfovibrio sp.
GCTGTACGGCTACTCGCGATATTACGTAAAATACGTTCTTCCTCTGCGGAACAAGTAACTTCTTGTGCTCTCCTTGCCATAACTGCTCCAATTTTTGGAGTAGTATATATTTATATCCTTATTTTTGCAACTAGACACTAGCCCTGGTGGAATTTTGTGGAGACCTTGGCTTTAGAGCATTTTCTGATTGAAATTCAGAGTGTTTCGATCAAAAAAGCTCTACTGTCGCCATGCGTAACTTCCTGCATTGTAACGCTTGGCGCAAGGCTGTTCTTGACCGAGACTTGTGACACTGTACAGGACAAGACACGCTCAAAAAGCATCTCCCTGTAGCCTGTTTGGGCAAATGGTTGCCGGGCTGGCTCAGTCCTGTGCCGGACTTCCCTCTGTAGGCGTCCCCACTGTTTCTGGCACAGCGGCTGCATCTTTCGCCTCAGTGCTGGCTGTCCCGCCTCTGCTGGCTTCCACATCCTTGCGATCCATGCCGTGAGCCTTGATGAGGGCAGCGGCACGCTTGGCAAGCTGTCCCACTTCGGGCTTGGAAATCTGCCCGTCAGCTCCCACACTTTCACCCCGGTGACGGAGCTTTTCTGTGATAAGGGAGGAAAATATCAGTACGGGAAGCTGCTTGAGCAGAGGGTCTTCCTTGATGCGGCTGGTGAGGTTCAGGCCGTCCATGACAGGCATTTCAATGTCTGTCACCACCACCTGCACAAAATCGCTGATATGGCGTTTTTCTTCCTCGGCGCGTTTTTTGAATGCCGTGAGACATTCCCATGCTTCACGGCCATTGTTGGTCACAATGACGCTGAAGCCCGCCTTTTCCAGCAGGTCACGCTGCATTTCCCGCACCAGGGCCGAGTCGTCAGCAATAAGGGCCCTGTAGCCGGTGGAGGCGTCCCAGTCCTCGCCAAGGTCGTCCAGGCGCAGCCCCAGCTTGGGGTTGAGGTTGGAAACCACTTTTTCAAGGTCAAGCAAAAAGACTATACGCCCTTCCAGGCGTACCACTCCCACGATGCAGTTGCTGGAAACAGCCGCCACATACTGGTTGGGCGGTTCCACGGCCTCCCAGCTGATACGGTGGATGCGGTTGACACCCGACACCTTGAATGCCGTGGTGACATTGTTGAACTCTGTCACGATGGTCTTGGGCTGATCCTGGCTGGGTACATTGACCTTGCCCAGCCATTGGGCCAGATCCACCAGGGGGATGATGCGCGAACGCTGGTTAAAGGCCCCCAGCACACTGGGGTGCTGGACTTCCGGCAGTTCCGTGACCTTGGGCATGCGGATGATTTCCACGACCTTGGCGACGTTGACGCCGTAATAGCCACGGTAGATACGTTCCCCATCGGGAGTTTGCAGGGCATCGGGAGGAAGCTCGACCCCCTCGATGAGCGGATCTGCCTCATCGAGATAAAATTCCACCACTTCCAGTTCATTGGTGCCAGATTCCAGCAATATCTTGGTCTGAGCCATGCTGCCCCCGAAAAACGCACTTGCGTGGATTGCTACAAAGACGCCAGCCAGTTTTCTGTGGCGTCAATAAGACTTTTCGGCGTAGATGCTCCAGCCGTTAGACCTGCACGACATTTTTGCTGAAAATTTTCGGCATCCAGCTCGTCAACGCTCTCCACATGCCAGGTGGGGATCCCCCCCAGGGCGGCCACATCGGCCAGTCGGCGGGTATTGCCACTCTGTCTGCCCCCCACCACCACCATCACATCTACCTGAGAGGCGATCCGGCGGGCTTCTTCCTGCCGCTGACGGGTGGCATCACAAATGGTGGAAAGCACCTCAAGTTTTGGCAGTCGCTGGCACAGCTCGTCCCTGAGGGTTTCAAAAGTCTTGCGATCCTGCGTGGTTTGGGAGGCCAGCACATGGGGGAGGGATGCGTCCAGGCCAAGGTTGGTCAGTTCTGCCGGGCTGCCAAAAACATGAGCTTCCCCACCGGCGTAGGAAACCAGTCCCCGAACTTCGGGGTGATCTGCCTCTCCAAACAGCAAAAGGGTTGCCCCGTCTGCGGTGGCTCTGGCAATGGCCAATTGGGCCTTTTTGACCTTGGGACAGGTGGCGTCCACCACGCGTGCGCCTGCAGCGCGGAGTCGGGCCTCGGCCTCGCGGGTAACGCCGTGGGCGCGGATAAGCACCATGTCGCTGCTGCCTAGGGGCGTTTCATCTGTTGCACAGACGACCCCCCGCGCTTCATAGGCGGCCAGCACCTGCGGATTATGGATGATGGGGCCCAAGGTACAAATGCGTATGCCTGGTTCCTCCCCAGATTTGCGGAGGGCTGCATCCAGTTTTTGCAGGGCAAGGCTCACGCCCATACAGAAACCGGCGGTTCTGGCGCGGATGATTTCCATATATTGCTTCCTTCAGGGATGGTCAGAGGTGTCCGGGGTCAGGGCTGCGGCAGGGGCGGCGGCCAAAAAGGCATCCAGGGCCGTCTCCAACTCCTGCCAGTCAGTACAATGGCAAAGACGTTGCCGCAAGTCCCGCGCACCGGGCAGGGCACGTACATAGCGCGGCACTACCGAGCGCATTTTCCAGAGGGCGGCCTTGCTTGGGCAGTGGTGGCGGGCCAGCTCCATATGGCGTACTATCATCCGGCGCAGGGCAGCATGGTCGGGCTGCGCCGGGCTTTCCCCCCGGCATAGGGCCAGATGGGCCGCAAAGATGGCCGGATCCTGCATGGCCCCACGGGCGTACATCAGGCCAGAGGCCCCGGTCTCGGCCAGGCAGCGCAGTCCGTCTGCCGCCGTAAACAAATCGCCGCTGGCCAGTACCGGGATGCGCAGCCGCCCGGTCAGGCGCGCAATGGCCGGCCAATGGGCCTGCCCCCCAAAGCCCTGCTGGGCTGTGCGGGGGTGCAACGTCAGCCAGCCAGCCCCGGCATCCTCCAGGGCCAGTGCCAGTTGCAGTAATCCTTCCGGGCCGGGCTGTGCCGCATCCAGCCCCAGACGTAGCTTGAAACCCACCCGCCCGGCACCGGCCTCGGCCAGCATGGCCCGCGCCACGCGCAGGATATTGGCCGCATCTGCCAGCATGGCCGCCCCTGCCCCCTGACGCCGTACCTTGGGGACAGAACAGCCCATGTTCAGGTCAAACCAGCCATAGCCCGCCGCACGCAGCATGGCCACGGCTCGGCCCAGAAATTCTGCCTCGGCCCCAAAAAGCTGCACCACCAGCGGTTGATCTTCGGGCAGACTGTGCAGCAGCTCGGCCGTGCCGGGACTGTAATAGGCCAGCCCCTTGGCACTGACCATCTCGGTTACGCAAACGGCAGCCCCGTACTCGCGACAGAGCAGGCGAAAGGGCAGGTCACTGTAGCCCGCCAGCGGGGCCAGCCAGGGTTTGTCCGGCCCAATGGGCAAGACGGCGTCTGGCGCGTTGCTGGGGCTGGGCGGGCAGGGAGGAATGGCGAAGGCTGGGTGGCGGCTCATGCTTCCCATCCCGTGTCATATACGTCATGCGCCATGATGGGTGTCCGTTCCACTGTGGGGATGTGCGCCTGTGTCGTCTTGCGGCTGCCGGGCCTCATGGGCATCCTGACCCTGGATGCGCCGCAGCAGGGTGACCGCCATGCGCAGCCCCTCCTGTGTTGTCCCGGCCACAAAGCCGTCACTGAGGCCGTCCAGCACCCGGCTGCGGGCCAGGACATCCCGCACATTCTGGCTGCCCACCACAAGGATAACGGGTGTGGAACGGGCGTGGCAACGCTCCAAAAAGCTCGCCAGTGCGTGTGCGCCAGAGGCATCCAGCCAGAAAACCCGCGTGAGGTGCAAAACCACAAGGCGGGCGGGCTGCTGCTCCTCGGCTTCCAACTGCCGCTCCAATTCATGGATGGCCCCAAAAAAGAGTGTCCCTTCTATCAGATAGACGGCAATACCCGGTGGCAGGTCGGGTGGTGCGTCCTCCAGCAGGGGATCATCGACCTCAAGACGCCGTACCCGTGGGTGAGATGTTTTATAGATATACAGGATAAGAGAGGCCAGCACACCCACAAAGACCGCCCGCTCCAGATCCAGCAGGAGGGTGGAGCCAAGGGTCAGCAGCAGCACAGCCCTGTCCACCCGCGTTGCCATGAAGCAGAAGCGGAACGACTCCAGATTGATCATCCCGGCGCACACCATGAGCAGCACCCCCCCCAGGGCGGGCATGGGCAACCAGCTTACAAGCGGCGAGAGGGCCAGAAGCATGGGCAGGGCCAGCAGGCCGGAAAGGGCAGAACCCAGGCGCGTCCGGCCGCCAGAGGCTATCATCACCGCGCTGCGCGTAAAGGAACCACAGCCCGGGATGCCCGAAGTCAAGCCTGCGGCTATATTGCCAAGCCCCTGTCCAACCAGCTCACGGCTGCCGTCAAAGTGATCCCCCCTGACAGCAGCCAGCTGCTTGCCCATAGCCAGTGATTCCACCGCGCCCAGCAGGGCAATGGCCAGTGCCGGCATGAAAAGATCGTTGATGATGCCCAGTTCAAAACCTGGAGGCAGGGAGAGCGGCGGGATGATGCTGGGAATTGGCCCGACCAGTTTGACCCCGTGCGCGGGGGCGTCCAGCAAATAGGCCGTCAGTCCCACCAGAATGAGTGCCACCAGTGTGGCCGGAAAGCGCGGGGAAATACGGCGCAGTAAGAGGCAAAGGACAATGGTCAGGCTTGCAAGGCCCAGACTCCAAAGGTTGATATTGCCCAGGCCCTGCGCAGCCCACAGTATTTGCGGGAAAAACCCTGTCGGCTTTGGGCCGGTAAAGCCCAGCACCGTACCAAGCTGCCCCGCACCAATGAGCAGGGCTGCCCCTGTGGCAAAGCCCACCATGACCGAATGGGAAATAAAGTTGACCAGTTCTCCCAGCCGGGCCAGCCCCATGCCCAGCTGCAACAAGCCGCAGAGCAGGGCAATACCAAAAATATAGGGCATACGCGCCTCTGGTGGCAGGCTGCCCAGGGCCACACCGCCCACTGTCAGGGTTGCCACACTGGAAAAGAGCACCATGGAGATGGCATTGGTTGGCCCGGCCACCAGATAGCGGGAGGAACCCCACAGGGCCGCCACCACCACGGGCAACATGGCCGCATAGATGCCGTACTGCGGATGCACTCCGGCAATGAGCGCATAGGCCATGACCTGCGGGATGGCCATGGGCGTCAGGGTAAGGGCGGCCATGAAGTCGCCCCGCAAGTCACGCAGACTGTAGTGGCGCAGTGTGTCCAGAACGGGCAGGAATGTGGCAATGCGCATGAGAATCCTTTGGTCTTCTCTGGTAAAGGAAGGGAGACGGCAGGGCGGGCCTGTGGCCCGGCTGTTTGCCTTGGGCAAGGATAGTGTTGAACAGACTTCCGGTCAATGCCGACCGTGGGAGGGGGCAGGGCAATCGCATGAACGATGATAAGGAGACAGCCCCTAATCTTTTTTGGAAAATGACCGATGAAGGACACAATGGCCGGGCTTGGCCCAAGTTTGCCCAAGGTGGGTCGGCCAGCGTGGCAACGTGTTCGATACACACGGCCGTACCGAAAATCGTCTTTCTGAAGCAGCGGCCCCGCCGATGGAGCAGCCATGTCGCAAACCAACATCTTGCTTGAAACCGGCACCAATGAGCTGGAAATCGTTGAATTTTATGTCAATCAGGATGGCTATGAGGCCCACTACGGGCTGAATGTTGCCAAGGTCGTGGAAATTGCCCGGCGTCAGGCTGTGACCTCCATGCCGGAGATGCGCCACAAGGCCCTGCTGGGGGCTTTCCCGCACCGTAATGGGCGCATCGTGCCGCTTATCGACATGGCCATGTTCTTGGGCAGTGATCCCATCCTCAACGAGGACGCCAAAGTCATTGTGACCGAATTCAACACGGTCTGCACGGGTTTTCTGGTGACGGGGGTCAACCGCATCTATCGCCTGAGCTGGACGGATGTGGAAGCCCCCGGCAACTTCCTGCAGAACATGAGCCAAAGCTCGGTCACTGGTGTGGTACGGTTGGAGGAGCGCGTCATCTTTTTGCTTGACCTTGAGGCCATTGTGGCCGAACTGCATCCCTCCATGGCCATTAGCTTTGACGGCTTGGGAGAAAAAGCCCCCAGTACCAAAGCCTATGACATCCTGCATGTGGATGATTCGCGCAGTATCCGTTCGCTGGTGCTGGATCTGCTGACCCGCGAGGGGCATTTTAATGTGGAACAGCGCGTCAACGGGCAGGAGGCGTGGGATTATCTGCGGCAGCTGCGCCAGCGCAGCGAGGCAGAACAGCGGCCCATAACCGATTATTTGCAGGGCATCATTACAGACATCGAAATGCCCTCCATGGACGGGCTTGCCCTTTGCAAACACGTCAAGGAAGACCCCGTACTCAAGGTCCTGCCCGTGGCTATCTTCTCTTCCATGATCAACGACAGCCTTTCGCGCAAGTGCGCCACGGTCGGCTCTGACGCGCAGTTTACCAAGCCTGATCTGACCGGCTTGTCCCTGAAGATGCGTGACCTGATCCAGTCCAGCGGGGCATGAGTCACCTATTGCCCTGTGCATGAAAAAAGCCCCAGCGGCACTGATCCTAGAGCGAAATGCCATGTTCAATGGCATTTCGCTCTCACGCTTGTACTCCTGAAAAATAGTTCCCTATGCCCGTTTCCGCGCAGCGAAACGGCGATACAATTCTCGCAATTCCTGTCGGGAAAGGCCCAGTACCTGCGGCCAGAGCAGACAGCAGCCCCCCACGCCCAGACTGTAGACTACGCCACAAACAAGGAAACGCCACAGGGATTCCATACCGCCCAGGCCCAGTGCCAGGCTGCACTGTCGACAGGCAAAGGCCAGGCCCAGCAAAAGGACAAGACTCCAAATCTGATGGGCCAGATTGCGCCAGAAAGCCAGTGGGATAAAGCGCGAAGCCAGCCAGAGATACAGATTCACCGTCACACATTGCACGGCCACGGTCTTGATGGCCAGACCGGTCGCGCCAAGGTTCAGTCCCAGCAAGTGCGGCGGGGCCAGCAAGAACCATGCTGTCGCAAAGCCATACACACATTCCAGCGCGGCCATATTGCGCAAAACGCGGGTGCGCCCGGTGGCGTGAAAGACAGAACCCGCCAACTGTCCATAGGCCTGATGCAGGGGATAGAGGGCCATGATTTGTACGGGCAGGATGGCCGCCGCAAACTCTGCCCCGCCAAAAAGCTGTACCAGTGCCGCGCCCTCTGCCAGAGTAAAACAGGAAAAATAGGCCGCCACCACATAGAGCAGCGGTGCAAAACGTGTCAGCAAACGGCCCATGCTTTCCCGATCCTGTGCGCCCCAGGCAATGGAAAGTTCGCGCATGACCAGGGGCGTCATGGCCGAGACAAAGAGAAAACAGGCCATACTGACCTTTTGTGAAAGGGCAAAAAAACCCTGTTCTGCACTGCCATCAAACCATTGCAAAAGCCAGCGTTCTCCCGTCAGCATGGCAAAGGAGAGCAGGGCCTGGACAAAAAGCGGATGACTGTAGTCGAAAAATTCCCGCCCGTAGGCCCGCAGTTCGGCGCGGCCCAGGGCCGGGGAGAAGATGACATCCTGTGCGCGCCAGTGGCGACGGCTTACCAGCCAGAAACCCACAGCCATGCTGCCCAGCATGAGATACTGCTGGGCAAAGAGGCTGCGAATGTCCAGGGCACCCAGCCAGAACAGTCCCCCCAGCACCAGCACCGCCAGCAGGGAAATTGCTGTCCGCACCAGTTCTGATGCCACAGTTGCGCCCAGGGCATCGTTGGTGGAGCGCAGCACCCGCCCCCACCAGGTCAGGAAGGCCCAGACAGCCGCCAGCGGAGCCAGCCAAAAGGGAACCCCCGGCATGAACACTTGTCCCACTGCGGGGATTTGCATGAGCAGGGCCGCCAGCAGACAGATACAGGCCACGGCAAGGCTTATGCGCAGATAAAAGGCGGCCAGTCCTGTTTCTCGCTGGCGGCGCGACAGGGCATTGTAAAAGCAGGTGGATGTCCCCATGTCCAGAAAGCCGGACATCTGCTGGAAGAGATTGGTGGCAAAGCTGTAGTTGCCGTACATCTGCGGGCCAAGTGCGCGCGGCAGGATAGCCTCCATAACCAGATAGACGGGGACGGAGGCCACATTGGCCAGCAGCTTGAAAGCATAGCGGCGGGCCAGGGTGGGAGTGGGCTTTGGCATGGGCGCAGTCCGATGGGTACGGGTTTGCTCTGGGCGGCAAGATATACGCTTGCGGGGCAATTGACAACAGCGGCAAGGCTGTAAGGCAGGGAGAGAAGAAGGGTTCGTAAAACCTTTCCCTATCCTAGCGGGTACGGGCTGGACTTTTGCCAAAAGATGGCCTAGTGTCACTTTGCAGGAAAAAGTGTCACTTATTTCCGGGTTGTGCACACATCAACACTTACCAAAAGGAGTATCCCGCATGTGGAAATCCTGTCTTGTCGGTCTTGCCCTTTCCCTTGTTCTGTGCAGTCCTGCCCTGGCTCATTTTGGCATGGTCATCCCTTCTGACGCGGTTGTGGAAAACAAAAAGGACGCCACAATCGATCTTGAACTCTCCTTCAGCCATCCCATGGAAGTGATTGGTATGCCCCTGGTCAAGCCCAGGAGCTTTCAGGTGGTTGTTGACGGCAAGGCAGAAGATATCGCTGCTTCCCTGAAGCCCATCAAGGTCATGGGCCACGATGCCTGGAAGGCCAGTTACACTATCAAGAGGCCGGGTGTTTATCAATTTGTCATGGAACCCCAGCCCTATTGGGAAGCAGCAGAAGATTGCTTTATCATCCATTATACCAAAACCTATGTGGCCGCTTTTGGAGAAGAAGAGGGCTGGGACGAGCCGCTTGGCCTGAAGACGGAGATCGTCCCCCTGACGCGCCCCTTTGGCAATTATGCCGACAACGTCTTTTCTGGGCAGGTTTTGCTGGATGGTAAAGCTGTGCCCGGTGCAGAAGTGGAAGTGGAGTTTTATAATCGCGACAAGCGGTACACCGCTCCCAATGGGTATATGGTCACCCAGGTCATCAAGGCAGATGCAAACGGCGTTTTTACCTATGGCATCCCCTTTGCCGGATGGTGGGGCTTTGCTGCGCTCACCACTGCCGATGAAAAAATGGCTTATCAGGGCAAAGACAAGGATGTTGAGCTTGGGGCTGTTGTCTGGATGGAATTTGTTGACCCGTCCCTGAAATAGTAGAGCGAAATGCCATTGAAAATGGCAGTCGCCCTGGCGGACGCGCTTGTCCAGCTTCGCTGGGAGAGCGGACGCCCGCGCCGTCAGCAAGCGGGAAAACCGCGCTTTTCCCGCGAAGCGTAGGCAGCGTGACGATTGAAACACAGAGTGTTTCAATCAAAAGATGCACTAATGTTCCGGCGGGGTGGGGTTGCGTTCTGCCTCTGCCGTTTCTTGCTCATTCTCCAAGGCTGAACGCCCCATGCATATTTCAGAAGGTGTCCTCTCTCCCACGGTACTGGCCTGTGGTTATGCGCTGACAGCAGCGGGAACATATCTTGGTTTGCGCAGGACAGACTATTCCCGCCTTGTGACAACAGCTGTTCTGGCCTCGGTTTTTTTTGTGGCCTCCCTTGTGCA
The DNA here is from genome assembly GCA_017415765.1 of Desulfovibrio sp. Classification (GTDB taxonomy): domain Bacteria; phylum Desulfobacterota; class Desulfovibrionia; order Desulfovibrionales; family Desulfovibrionaceae; genus Desulfovibrio. The sequence continues at coordinate 9,568 of JAFQED010000073.1, forward strand.
TGTGCCGCTGGGGCCGGGTAGTGTGCATTTGGTACTCAACGGTTTGCTTGGTCTTTTTCTGGGGTGGGCGGCCTTCCCGGCACTGCTCATTGCTCTGCTCTTACAGGCTGTTTTTTTTCGCTATGGGGGGCTTGCCGTTTTGGGTATCAACACCTTTGACATGGCTTTCCCGGCTGTGCTCTGCCATTATTGTTTCCGCTCCTGGTTGGGCAAGGCAGGTGTCGTGCGGATAGCTGGGGCTTTTTGCTGTGGGGCCGTGTCCGTGGCAGGGGCGGCAGTGTGTACGGCTCTTGCACTTGCCTTTGCCAATGAGGGATTTGTGACCTCGGCCAGAATCCTGCTGGTGGCCCATCTCCCGATCATGCTTCTTGAAGGCTGCATTGTGGCCTTGATGGTATCCTACATTGCCAAAAACAAACCAGAATTACTGCACTTTACACAGTAACAGGGTTGCGCTGTGCAAAAAATTGTCGCCATATCTTGCCTGATCTGCATCTTGTCCTTGTGTCTTGCAACTACAGGCTTTGCCCACCGTGTGTATGTTTTTGCCTATGTGGATGCAGCTGCCATTGTTGTGGAGTGTTCTTTCAGCAGAAGCCAGCGGGTAAAGCATGGCAGGCTGACCTTCAGCGACAGCGAAACAGGCGCGATACTCCATGAAGGGATAACAGATGCACAGGGTAATTACCGTTTTTGCCCTGACAGGAGTTTTCTTGCCAGTGGACACGGGATAACTGTCCTGCTCAAGGCTGGTGAAGGGCATCAAAACACATGGCTGATAGAGCCGGAAGAGCTGCAAGCCCTTGCCCCAACCCTGGACGCTGCTCCACAAAAAGCCGTTCCAGCAGCGGTCTCTGCGGTGACAGCGGCATCAGTTGTGCCAGAGGAGTCCGTGGTATCTGGGGCAAGCGTGACGGCCACTGTGGATAGCCGCGAACTGGAAGCCCTCATCGGCAAGGTACTGGACGCAAGGCTCGCCCCCATCAAACAGGCCCTTGCCCGGCAGGAGGACAGCGCACCACGCTTGCAGGATATTATTGGCGGGATTGGCTGGATTTTGGGGTTGCTGGGGTTGGCAACCTATCTGCGCTACAGACCCCGGCCATAAGCCGGGTACCGGAGGCTGATTTGTCCAGTACCGCCATGCACCAGACCGACCCCAGGGCACTTTTGCTGGTGGCAGGGGGGGCAGCCTTTTGTCTCTCCTGTCTCCAGAGCCTTGTGGTATCTGGTACAGGGCTTGCTCTTGCGGCCATATTTGCCTGTGTGTGCGCCCCAGACTGGCGCAGCCTGCTCAAACGCCTTTTGCTGGCAAACCTCTTTGTGCTCTTTATCTGGCTGACTGTCCCGTGGACCATGCCGGGCACGGATATTCTGATTATTGGCCCTGTGCATTTCAGTCGGGAAGGGCTGCTGCTGGCAATGGGCGTCACCCTGAAGTGCAATGCCATTTTGCTGATTTTTCTTACCCTCACGGCAGACATGGGGCTTTTGCAGATGGGGTGTGCGCTGCAAAAATTGCATATGCCGGTAAAGCTTGTCTTTCTTCTTCTTTTTACATACAGATATATCCATGTTATTGCTGAGGAGTGGAAAAAATTGCAAACTGCGGCAGCTTTGCGCGGTTTTATGATGCAGACATCCTTCCATACCTACAAAACCATAGGCAATATGCTGGGCCTGACTGTTATCAACAGTATTACGCGTTCACACAGGATATATGAGGCAATGCTCCTGCGCGGTTTCAGTGGGGATTTTTACCTTACCACAGAACTGAAGGCGAGGAGAAGGGATATTATTTTTGTTTCTTCCTGTTTTTTTGTCCTTGCCTGCCTGTTGTGTGCAGACCTATATGTAACCTGTTGCCATGTCTGACAGCCCGCTTTTATCGCTAAACAACATCAGCTTTGGCTATACCGGCAGCCCCCTGCTGTTTGACGGCCTGGATTTTACCCTGACCGAAGGAGAGCAGACAGGCATCCATGCCCCCAACGGCAGCGGCAAAACAACCCTGCTGCGTCTGGCGATGGGCCTGGAGAAAGCGCAGAGCGGCACTGTGTTGTTTCAGGGCTCTCCGGTGGACAGCGCACAAGCCCTGCATCACCTGCGCTGTACTGTTGGTTTTGTGCTGCAGAACAGTGATGAACAGCTTTTTTCTTCCACCGTGCTGGAGGACGTGGCCTTTGGGCCGCTCAATCTTGGGCTGAAGCCGCAGGAAGCGCGAGACAGGGCTTTGGAAACTCTGGAAAGCATTGGCATGGCCGCATTGGCAGAACGCCCCATCCACCAGCTTTCAGGAGGGGAAAAGAAACTGGTCTCCATCGCCACGGTGCTTTCCATGCGGCCCAAGGCATTGCTGCTGGATGAGCCGACGACCTTTCTGGATGAAAAGTCCAGAGGCAGGATCATTCGCTTGCTGCAAGAAATGGGAATTGGCAGGGTGATCGTGTCCCATGACAGGGACTTTTTGCGGCAGACCACGGTTTCCCTTGTCACCATCAAGGATGGCAGGATAGCCCCGTGCAGCTTGTAGCCTTGCTGCCTGTCAGGTAGTAGGTACAGCGTCAGCATCGCCCAAGATACATTCCAGCACGGCATCAGCCAGCAGGGCTGCGGCCTCGGTCACACGCGGGGCCAGGGGCGGAGCCATAAAGATATCCGTGCTGAAGTCCCCCACCAGCGTCAGGTTACCCAGACGCCTTTTTTGCATGGGCGGGCCGCCATAGCCCCCCATGCCAGAGGCACTGGCCACACGCGCGCCGTGCAGCAGGGCGGCTTCTACCAGCATGGTCTTGGCTTCCGGGGCGTCCAGAGCTTCCAGCCAGATGGGGCAGAGCGGCAGCAGTTGCGGCAGATTGTCCGGGCTGAGGTGCAGTACGCGCACATCAAGGCTGATGGCCGGGTTCAGCTCCCGCAGCAGTTCGGCCAGAGCCTCAACCTTGGGGCGGCCCAGATGGCGCGGCCAGTATTGCTGGCGGTTCAGGTTGGACGGCTCCACTACGTCATCATCCAGCAGCAGCATATGCCCCACGCCGCAACGGGCCAGCATCAGGGCCGCATTGGAGCCAAGACCTCCGGCCCCGGCCACGGCCACCCGCGCCGTTTGCAGCAGGTGGAGCTGATGGGTACTGAGATAACGGGCAAGGCCCGCGTACAGGGGGTTGTCCTGCTCCGACTGATGTGTGCCGGACTGGGCGGAGTTGTTTTCTGCGTTGTGTGGCATCATGCCCCCGGCGCGGCCGGAAAGGCCGTAGGGGCCTCCCAATCCTTGAGAACAGCCTGATAGCCCCTGTCGGCCAGTGCGGCCACCATTTGCGAGAGGGAACGGCTGTCAGAAATTTCAAACTGGCCTGGGTTGTGCAGGTCTTCTGTGGCGCGGCCCCCCACTGCCGTGGAAACCCCGGCCGAAACACGCGTAACGCCCAGTGGCAGCAGGTTATCCCGCATGTAGGCCGTCTCACGGCTGGAACAGGTGATGCCTGCACGCGGCAAAAAGCAGCGCAAAGCCATAACATACTGGGCAAGATGCCTGTCGTCCACGGCGTGTTCCACTTCAAAGCTGCCTTCGTGCGGGCAGATGCGTGGGATGGAGACGCTCAGTTCCACGCCGGGGTAATGGCGTTGCAGCCACCAACCGTGCAGACCCGTGGCAAAGGCATCCTGCTCAAAAGGTTCCAGCCCCAGCAGCGCACCAATGCCCAACGAGCGCATACCCGCACGGGCGGCACGTTCCGGCGCAGCCAACCGCCATGCGTAGTTACGTTTTGGCCCTGCCGGGTGCAGCCAGTCGTAGCGTTGGGGATTGTACGTCTCCTGAAACATGGTCATGGAATCCACCCCGGCATCGATGAGCAGGCGGTACTCATCTTCACTCATGGCATAGACTTCCACCCCAACCGAGGCAAAAAGCGGCTTGATGGTGCGAGCGGCGGTGGCGATATATTCCGGCGAGGAAAGATGACGGGCGTCCCCTGTCAGCAGCAGCACATGCTGAAAGCCCTGTCGGGCAATAGCCTCGGCCTCGGCCCGTATTTCGTCTGTATCCAGATGGCGGCGAGCCTGCTTGTTCCTGGCGTTGAAGCCGCAGTAACGGCACTGGTTGGTGCAGACATCCGAGATATAGAGCGGCGTAAAGATGTTTATCGCACGGCCAAAATGCCGCAGGGTCAGGTCGTGGGCACGGCGGGCCATGCTTTCCAGCAGATCCTGTGCCACCGGTGAGAGGAGCAGCAGAAAGTCCTGCGGGCGCAGACTGTCCTGCTCCAGCACGGCCAGAATTTTTTCAGGGGTGGCGGTGTTCACCAGCTCTGTCCGCCGTAGGGCGGGCCACTCCTGCAAAAAGTCCTGAAAGCTTGGCATGGTGGATTCCTAGCGCAAAAAACCTGTCAGCGGGGAGGATGCCTCTGCCCCGGCCCCACGACCCTTTACAATCCCGGCCCCGGCCAGCCAGGCAGCCCGCCCGGCCTCCACCGCAGCCTTGAACGCGGCGGCCATCTGCACAGGGTCGTCAGCCGAGGCAATGGCCGTGTTTACAAGACAGGCGGCTGCCCCCATCTCCATGGCCTCGCAGGCTTGCGAGGGGCGTCCAATACCGGCGTCCACCACGATGGGCACATCCATCTCCTCAATGAGGATGGCGATCATCTCGCGGGTACGCAGCCCGCGATTGGTGCCAATGGGTGCGCCCAACGGCATGACAGCGGCGGCCCCGGCATCGGCACAGGCCCGTGCCACATAGAGATCCGGGTTGATGTAGGGCAGCACGACAAAACCTTCTCCGGCAAGGATCTCTGTCGCCTTGGCGGTTTCGTATCCGTCGGGCAGCAGGTGGCGCGTGTCGGAAATGACTTCTATCTTGACCCAGTTGCCGCATCCGGCAGCGCGGGCCAGACGGGCCAGGCGCACGGCCTCCTCGGCATTGCGCGCTCCGGAGGTATTGGGCAAAAGGCGCATCTGCGATGGGATATGCCCCATAATGCCCTGCTGGCCCGGCTCCACCCGGCGCATGGCCACGGTGATGACCTCCGAGCCGCTGGCCTCGGCCACGGCGGGGATGAGAGTGTCGGAACTGTATTTACCTGTACCGATAAAAAGACGGCTCTTCAGGGCAACGCCACCGATATTCAGGGGGTCAGACATATGTGCTCCGCAGAATGGTCTGGAATATATCACACGATGCAGTCCTGGTTGTATCAGGAGAGCTTGCTGTGTGCTGTTTCAGCTACGCGGCATTACATGGAGTGATGATGCCTAACCACCACCCACAAATTGCACGATTTCAACCGTATCGCCATTGTGAAGGCGGGTAGCAGTAAAGTCTGCCGCCGGAACAATGCTGCCATTCAATTCCACCACCACACGTCCCTCACCATGCCCGCGCAGATGCAAGAGGTCAGCCAGGGTGGCGGTGTCCGGGGGCAGTGTCGGCCATGCTTCTGCCTGGCCGTTGATGGTCAGATCCATGTTCTTCTCCCAACAAAAAAACCCGTCACGCATCATGCAGGCTGCGGGCAACGGGTGGCTCCAGCTTCCCTGCGTCAGCATTACCTGCATCAGGTCGCATAGGGGTCAGGGCAAACGCCCTTTCTCAGCACAAGGCTCCCCCAGCCGGATGGCAGATACTAGCCCCGGCAGAGCAAGATTGCAAGCATGGGGAATGACTGCCATATTCTGGGGATGGAAAATTTTCAGCAATGCTAGTGTCTAATTGCAAAAATTTCTAGCATTATTCCTGAGTTGGCATCCTTTGACTTCTCTTTTCCTCCAGACAAATGGTTTCGCATTTTGGTTATACGCATCAACAAAAGCCGCAATATGCTCACTAAGAGCCTGTGTACTGGAAAAACTTGCTCCTCGTAATGA
>JAFQED010000074.1 GCA_017415765.1 Desulfovibrio sp.
CATACTTTGCAGCCTCAGCCCACTGCTGTTCCTGTTGTGCCTTGCTTTCTGCCTGAGCGGCTGTGATACGCTCGCGTAATGCCTTTCGCTGCTCTGGGGGCATGTCCTGTTCTGGTTTGGCAGTCCATGAACCTTCCTCGCTTGTCCGCCAGTTTTTCCACCAGACAGTGGCAGGATTACCTGTGAAAGCCTTGTATACACCGTCCTTGCCGTTGGGCTTGCCCTCCACAGGGCAACGGTGCAATGCTCCATCAGCCTTTACATATTCCACCATCAATCCAGCGGTTCGGAGCTGCTCTGCAAAAGCCTGTAGAATATCAGCAGTCATGAACGGCCTCCTGTGATTACAGTACAAGCGCAAAGGTATGGATATTCTTGACCCGCAACAGCAGAGAGGCTATATTCATGGTCAAGCAAGTTGTTGAGTACATTTTGCTTTTGCCCCATACCGGCCAGTGTGGGGCTTCTTTGTTTATCCTGCATTGTTCTGCCCCTTTCCAACCTGTTCAATAAATGCCTTGATGTCTTCGGCACGCCATACAGTGGTACGAGGCCCAAGTTTGATAGGCTTCGGATATTTTCCACTACGACAGCCCTTCCACCATGCACTCTTGCTGATGGGGAAAAGTTCCATGATTTGGGGGAGGCGAAGAAAACCAGTAGAGGGAATATTTGTGGCCATAAGGGTAACTCCATTTATAAAAGGTTATTAAGACCCCCTATAGCACAGCTTTATGAACAATAACAAATCATTGGATACAGTGCGAAGAAGTTTGATACAGTCCTCTACAGTCCAATAGTGTTTTTTAAGGATAGTAAAAAACTGAAAAATTTTTTCTGGGGGGGTAAGAAAGGCTTTTGCGGAGTAGGCCATAAAAAGGGGCGGCGCGGATATTGCGAGCATCACCCAAAGAGAAGTGATGCGCTGCAAACATCCGTGCCGCCCCGCTGGAGCAGCAAATCTACTTGCTGATGCTTCTAGCCTGTGCTGTTCTGTTCCCTGCCTACGTTTTCAATGAATGACCTTATTTCATCAGCTCGCCACACAGTAGTTCTTGGGCCGAGCTTGATGGGCTTGGGGTAGCGTCCTGTGCTGCATCCCTTCCACCATGCGCTTTTGCTGATAGGAAAGAGTTTCAGAATCTGATTCAACCGAAGAAAACCAGAGGCAGGTATTTGCGTTGTCATATGCGTAACTCCATGCTGTTTTGAGTAGGATGGAGTCAAATAGCATATCAGGACTTTTCTGTAAGGGGGTGATTTTTCCCGGAATTACTTTCAAACGCCTTGGCAGCCTGTTGAAAAAGTCGAATACTCCAATCTTTTATTAATAATTTAATATAGTTACTGTGAAAATGCCTAAAAACAGATTTTTCAACAGGCTGTTCGATTACACCCGTACTGCTTAATTTTTTCTATTCTTGGGGAATTGGGGGAGAAGCTCTGACTCCATCTCTTAAGCTGTCCAGATAGTCGGCCCAGACCTGAAGCATATCCCGACGCTCATCAAGATACTCAGCCCGGTTATACACTTTGCGAACGGTATTACCCTGCTCATGTGCTAACTGTTTTTCAATGACGTCTGCACGGAATCCCATTTCATTCAGCCGAGTGGAGGCCATGCTTCTGAATCCATGCCCACACATTTCTTCACTGGAAAATCCCATATACCGTAAGGCTGCATTTACAGTATTTTCTGACATGATCCGATTGTCTGAGCGTCGGCCAGGCAAAAGAAATCGCCCGTGCCCAGTGACTTCTTTCAATTCGTACAAAATTTTCAAAGCCTGTCGAGAGAGTGGTACAAGATGCTCTCTCCTGCGTTTGGTATGCTCCGCAGGTATTCGCCAAATCTTATCTTCAAAATCAACTTCCGACCATTCTGCCTGTCTCAGTTCACCTGTGCGTACCATGCACAGGGGGAGTAGCCGTAAAGCACAGAGTGTCCTGAAATCTCCGTCATAGACATCAATGGCTTTCAACAACCGGGCAATATCTTTGGGTTCAACAAGAGCTGCCATTGGCTTGTGTCTGTGAGTAGGAAGTGCGCCAGCCAAATCCCGGCATGGATCAGATGTAATATAACCACAGACTATACCGTGGCGAAAAACACGGCTACACAGTCCCAGCATGAGACGTGCTGTGTATGTTGAGACCGCAGTTTTGATGGAGTTGCACATGGCAAGGATGTCCGGTGGCTGGAGCGAATCAAGTGGCTGTCTGCCGATGCGGGGGAGTACCAAACGCTCAAGCCGAGAAGTTGTCGCTTGGCAATGCCGGGGCGTCCATGAACTTTTTTCCTTCTCAAGCCACTCACGCGCTACATCCTCAAAAGTTCTGGCGGCACGAGCCAGACTACGCCTTCTCTCCACAGAAGGATCAAGACCTTCACGCACGGTTTTTCTGTGTTCATGTGCTTTGTCTCGCGCTTCAGCCAAGGAAGTATCGGGGTAGGTGCCAAGGCTGATTCTTTTTTCAATGCCATTGACCCGATATTTGAGCCTCCACCATTTTCCTCCGCTGGGGGCAACCTCAAGATAGAGGCCCCCGCCATCAAAATACTTTCTGGCCTTGGCTTCCGGCTTCAATGCCTTGATTTGCTTGTCTGTCAGGGGCATAGGGGCAACTCCTGTGGGGCAATTTTTTGTTGCCCCTATCGTTGCCCCCAGAAGTGGGGGATGTCAATGCACCTTACTGGACGTATGGAGACACTCAAAAAGCAGAAAGTCCGCGTAACTCTTAGCTTTGCGGACTTTCTTGGACTTTCTAGGATTTTTAGGTGGTGCCGAAGGGGAGACTCGAACTCCCACTCCCTTGCGAGAACTAGACCCTGAACCTAGCGTGTCTACCAATTCCACCACTTCGGCGTAAAAATTTATTTACCTCAAGCTGGCTTCGTATGCAAGCATTTTTTTTGATTTTGCCCCATTTTTTGGCCAAACGTGCGTGGGAGCCCAAGAAACCCTGTGGTATTTGAAACCCCATAAAAGCCAAGTCCCACAAGGCCTTTTGAAACCTCACGGGACTTGGTCAAACTCGTGTTTGGTAGCAAGGGAGGGATTTGAACCCCCGACACTGCGGGTATGAACCGCATGCTCTGACCAACTGAGCTACCTTGCCATAGTCCGCCTTAATGGCGCATTGCATTGTTTATAAGATTTACTCCTGCTTGGCAAGTCTTTTTTGAAGAAAATTCAGCTTACCATAAAATAGTAAACGAACGGGGCCAAAAACAAGCGATACACAGCAAATGGCACCAGGGTCATCCTGCCCACAAGAGCAACAAAAACTTTGACTGCCAGTAAGGCTGCCACAAAAGAACCAAGTATGCCCACAGCAAAAAACGGGACATCCCCCAAACTGAAAAAATGCCAGCTTTTGAGCAGGTCATAGCCCGTGGCTGCCACCATGATGGGGACTGCCGCCACAAAGGAGTATTCCGCAGCCAGAGGCCGACTTGCCCCCAGCAGCATCCCTCCCATGATAGTGGCAGCCGAGCGGGAAAAGCCTGGCCACAGCGCAAGGCACTGAAAACAGCCAATGCCAAGGGCCAAGGCCGGCGTTATTTCATCCAGCGTTGTGCAACGTGGGTGGAATTGCCGCCGCTCCACAAATATCATGCACACCGCACCAATCACCAAGGCTATCAGCACCGTGGCTGGCCGGAAAAGATATTCCTTGATTTGCGCGTGGAAGAGCAAACCAACCACACTGGCCGGAATTGAGGTCAGGATGAGCAGCCAAATGCCACGCATACCGGAAAAGGCAAGTCCCTCCTGCGGGCGAAGCAGTCCGAGAAAACGCCGCCAGTACAGGACGACCACGGCCATAATGGCACCGAGCTGGATGACGACCTGAAAGGTCGCAGCCTTTTCTCCCGAAAAGCCGAGCAGGTCGCCAACAAGTATCAGATGCCCCGAAGAGGATACTGGCAAAAACTCGGTCAATCCCTCAACAATACTGAGGATCACTGCTGTAAAAAGATTATCCATCACCTTCTCCGGCAAAGATTGCCAAACAGCCCTGCCCGTTTTATAGATGAACCAGTGCAAGCAACAGAAGCATCAAGAGAAGCAGGAGGCCCCATGTCCACACTGATTCCCCAAGGTGAACTCGTGCGTAAGGCAGCTGCCTATATAACGGAACAACGAGCCTGCGATCCCGGCAAAAGCTTGGCCCTGCTGCTTGATGAAGCGGGTATGCGCTTCAACCTTACCCCGCTGGATGCCCAGGCTCTGGAACGTCTGTTCCGTACGGAAGCTCAAGGCTGAACCGGCCCGACGATTCGGTATCGGGTCTGTTCAGCCTGTCACAGGTCAGGCTATCTCAGCCCCGTTGTCCACAGCCCCGGAGACCGTCAGAAGGCGCAGTCCCTTGCCATCCTGCGCGGTGAGCACCATTCCGTGCGACACCAGCCCGCGTATCTTGCGCGGCGGTAAATTGAGGACCGCGCAAACCTGCTGGCCAAGAACGTCCTCTGGCGTAAAATGTTCCGCAAGGCCGGAAAGGATCTGGCGTGGTGTCCCTTCACCAAAGTCGATTTCCAGGCGCAGGATGCGGTCTGCATTGGGATGCTTTTCGGCCACAACAACGGTGCCCACCCGCAGGTCCACTGCCTTGAATTGCTCAAAATCAATTTCGGGACGCCGGGACGTGGTATCGGCGGCTTCAGCCTGTGTCGTAGTATCGGCAGGGGCTGTGGCCTGGCCTTGCCGGGCTTCTGCCCTGTTCTTCTCCTTCCTGAGGGCCTTCCCTGTACTATTTTTGCTGTTGCCGCTTTCCGCGTCCTTTTTTTCAATACGCGGGAAAAGGTTGGAAGATGCCGCAAGGGCTGTCCCTGGCTGAAGTCCATCAAAGTCCCCGATCTCTGCTTCCAGCGATGCTACAGGTGCAGAATCTGCTTGCACAGACTGCCCCAGTTGCTCAAGCATACGGGTGGCGATCCCCGGCATGACGGGCCAGAGACAGATGGCGATCTTGCGCATGGCTGTCAACAGGACAAGCATGACTGTAGCAAGGCGTTCCATGTTGCCCTGTTTGTACAGTGTCCACGGAGCCTGGCTATCCACATACTTGTTCAGGGCGCGTACCAGTTCCCACAAGGATTCCAGAGCCTGGGCAAACTGGACGTGCCCAAAAAGCTGGCTGTAGTTACGCATGGCAGTGGCACAAAGTTCGGCAATGGCAGCATCTTCCTCCGCAAGGCCCCTGCCTTCAGGGACGATACTGCCAAAATACTTGGCCGTCATGGAAAGAACCCGGCTGAAGAGGTTGCCAAGGTCATTGGCAAGGTCGGCATTGATCCTGCCAATAAGGGCATCCTCGCTGAAGCTCGCATCAGAGCCAAAGTGCATTTCCCGCAGCAGGAAGTAACGGAAGGCGTCCAGGCCATAGGATCGCCCCATCTGAAGCGGATCTACCACATTGCCCAGGGATTTTGACATCTTGGTATCACGTACCAGCCAATAGCCATGCACGTTAAGATGCCTGTACAGGGGCAACCCGGCGGCCTTGAGCATGGTGGGCCAGAATACAGCGTGGGGCTTCAGGATGTCCTTGGCGACAAGGTGTTCTCCCGGCCAGAAACGGGCAAAGTCTGCACCATCGGGCCAGCCCAGTGCGCTGATGTAGTTGATGAGAGCATCAAACCAGACATAGCAGACATAATCCTTGTCAAAAGGCAGCTCTATCCCCCATGTCAGACGTGATTTTGGCCGGGAGATGCACAGGTCTTCCAGCGCGCCAGATTCCAGCATGGCAAGCACTTCATTACGGTAGCGTTCCGGCCGGATAAAGTCGGGGGTTGCCGCAATATGCTCCCGCAGCCAGGGCAAGTACTTTGACATACGGAAAAAGTAATTCTTTTCGCTGATAAATTCGGGCTTGGTCAGATGCTGCGGGCACAGCCCGTCCTCCAGTTCCTTTTCCGTATAAAAGCGTTCGCAGCCATAGCAGTAATGGCCGCCAAACTCCCCAAAATAAATGTCACCAGCATCATAAACCTTTTGCAGAAAGTCCTGCACTACCTGCTTGTGGGCCGGGTCGGTCGTGCGCACAAAGCGGTCATTGGCAATGCCTAAGCTGGGCCAGAGTGCCTGGAAACGGGCACTGATGGTATCAACGAATTCCTGTGGGCTTTGCCCCTGCTTTTCAGCGGCCTGAACGATCTTGTCCCCGTGTTCGTCCGTACCTGTCAGAAAAAAAACATCCTCTCCCGACAGTTTGTGAAAGCGGGCCAGGCTGTCTGCCACGATGGTCGTATAGGCATGCCCCAAATGGGGATCGGCATTGACATAATAAATAGGTGTCGTGATGCTGTAAGTCTTCACGCGGGCACTCCGGTGGTTTGACGGTCATCAGGCAGGTCAGGCATGATTCGGATTATACGGCTTGCGGCGGCCCTTGCGCCGTGCGGATGCAGCTTCCGCCTTAGCGGGATGGGTGTGGGTCGGGTATTCCAGTTCTTCCTCTTCGGGAAGCAGGGTGTCCAGCAGGGTCGGATCTTCGGCCACTTCAGGCGATACGGAAACCAGCAGCAGCCCATCATTGTGGACAGCCCTGGATGATGTGCCCTGCTGCCCATACTGTTGCCCATCAGGACGGCGCGGCATCAGGCTTTCCCACTCTTCAAGCGGCAGCTCAAGTTCTTCATTATTCTCGTTGAGCACAGTCAGAGTATTGCGGAACATATTGGCCCGCAGAACCTTCATACTGCCCCTGCTCGTCTGGTATTTCTTGCCCAGACGCGGACAGCTGCGGTGGAACTGCTCATAATTTTCCTGCTCGTAGGAAAGGCAGCAGAGCAAACGGCCACAGATGCCAGAAATCTTGGCAGGATTGAGAAAAAGGTTTTGCTCTTTGGCCATACGGATGGTCACAGGGGCAAACTTGCGAAGATAACGGCGACAGCAGCAGACCATACCGCAGTTACCGACCGCCCCCACCATCTGTGTTTCATGCCGCACACCTATCTGACGCAATTCGATACGCGAACGATACTCGCGTACCAGATCTTTGACCAGATCCCGAAAATCAATACGCGCTGGCGCAGTAAAGTAAAAAATGAACTTGCTGCGGTCAAAGAAGACTTCCACATCCACCAGTTTCATATCCAAACGGCGGTTGCGGATGCACTGGCGACAAAAAAGGAGAGCCTCTCTGGCCAGTCTTGAGTTCTCCTCCCCCACTTTCAGGGCGTCCGGCCCGGCCTTGCAAAGGATGGATGGCAAGTCCTCCGATGAAGTACCCGGTAACGCTGTCAGTGGCCCGCTGACTACCTCTGCCAGACACTGTCCCTGCTCTGCCTCGATCAGAACACTGTCCCCGCAGCGTAGACCTTCGGGGCCATGATAGTAGCTGGTTTGCCCCAAAAGGCGAAACTTCAAACCGTATATGGGCATATGCCTAACCGTTGTTAAACGTCATCAAAACCATAGCAGTACAGTTTCTGCCATAACGGGTAGTGTGTCAACCGTCCCTGTTGCAGGGAAATCTTTCAACTGCGAGGCAGACGGAGACCCGCAGCGTTGGCTGCAGCAGCAAAACGTGTCTCTGCTCCTGCCTCCTGAGCTTGTATCTGGGCAAGCAGAGCCTCTTCCAGGCCCTCTTTCAGCCGAAAGGCCCTAAGATTGCACAAGGCATAGTCCAGAGTTATACGCCAGTCTGGCCTGGCCCGCAGGGTGTAGCGTGCGCCACTGTCCAGGGCCAGATCACGCAGGGGACTTTGCTGGCTCAGGTGGGACAGGACTGCCAGCAGACTGCATCTTTCCTGTTCGTCGCGAACCGATCCCTCGGCCAACAAAAGCAGCTCAATGGCACTATCCGGGCAATGGCTGCGGGGATCGAACTTGAAGCCGGGCCGGCAAGTACGTCTGGCATCCCCCAAATGCCTGGCCAGCACCAATGCTGTCTGTACATGGCTATCAGAGGGACTGCCCTCGCTGTCCCAGGCTACGTCCGGCAGAAGGCGGCGACATTCACCCAACCAGAGGGGATCTTCAAGCCGGACAGCAGCAGCATAAAGCAGAAGGGCTGCGTCTAGCCGGGCAGAGGCAGCAAGGGCTGGAGCCCTTGCCGCAAGTGCCCCGCAAAGCTGTATGGCCCTTGCCCGCCAGCTTTCCTTGTCAGTAGCGACAGACAGTCCTTCAAGACACAGGCGCAGAGACATGGCCGCCGCACGCCAATCTTCCGGCTCCTCATCAAAAATATCTTGTGCCGGTTTCAGCAAGGGCGCACAAGCAGGCTCCCCCCGTCCCAGCTCTGCCAGGGCCAGGGCAAAATCCAGACGTGCCTGCCGGGATTCACGGCGCGTGGCACTCAGCGCAGCACACGTCTCCAGCAAAAAGCGACTACGATGCGCTTCTGTATGGCAACGGGCCACACGTTCATGGGCGGCCTTGCCAATTTTTTCTGCCAGCTGTGGCCGGGCCAGCAAAAAACGGAATAGCTCGTCAAACTCAAAAACATGGCGGTAGGTAAGGACTTCCTTACCCGGTTCAAAATTAACAGCCAGATCGTCCCCAATGTCTTCTGTCACCACACAACAACCGCAGGATGCCCCCTCCATGATGCGGAAGTTGAACTCCTGACAAATGGATTCGTTGGGCAAAAGGCGCGTGTCCGTGTACAAATCCAGCATGTCCGCAAAAGGCATGGATGTGGCAGTAATGTCGTACTGTTCCTTGAGAAAACTCGTAAAGCGGAGGCGGTGTATCCGGTTGGTATCAAGCACACCAACAAAGGACGCCGTATGTTGCCGCAGTCCGTGCGGTCGCCACGTGCGTTCTACCCCTGGCCATGTAAGGGGAAGACAACGCGCAGCTTGCACGTCTGGAGAAAGATTGGCAAACAGACGGGCGTGCGGCGTAAGTACCAAATCAAATAGTCTGGCATAGTGCTGCTGCCAGAAAAGATTGAGGTGGCTGTCCACAGCCCAGAAGATTTTGGGGCAATCCAGCTTCCACAGGCCACCAAGCAAGAGCCTGCGCCCCAGGTGCTCCCGCTGCACAAGGATATCAGGCCGGAAGACCTCACCACTGCGACTGACCTGACGTATAAAATAATGGACCGGTACAAGAGCTCCCTGCCCGTTCCAGCGAGCGTGGCGGATATCGTGTTCGCCTGCAAACTTGTCCAACGATGGCAGCACACAATCTATCATAAGGATATTCATGCCCACTCACACCCTAACTGTTTTAGAGCATTGTTCCATTGAAAATATTCACAACGTTGATAAACAGTCTGTTATCACCACCGGGCGACCAAGGCTTCCCTTTTTACCAGGGAGATGCGCCTGTATATTTTCCCAGCCCCTGGCACAAATATCATACCGTCGATGCGCGTACATAGCCTCTCCTGTCATGTATGAAGAGAGCCTACCATATTATTATTTGGTTGACGACACTATCTAAATTTTTCACTATCATTTCGACATGTTGAAATGTGATCTCATTGAAGCTGTGGATACCCCACACCAACTCCCTTGACATATCAATATATCTTGATATAGAAATAATTATCGATCCACACCACCGCCACAGGGAGGATGCTCATGCAGATAGGTCAGTTGATCGCCGAAAAGGCCGCCAGTGATACCCCCTTTGTCTCGCTGGAATTTTTCCCCCCTGCTGCGGAAGAGCAGCTCCCTGCCTTTTATGAAACGGTGGAAGCCCTACGCGCACTGGATCCGCTTTTTGTTTCCGTAACCTACGGCGCGGGCGGGGCCAGACAGTACAACACCCTTGCTGCCACGGCAGAGCTGGCCCGCCGGGGCTTTACCACCATGGCTCACCTGACCTGTGTGGGGGCCGAGCCAGAGCGTATAGCCGATTTTCTGGGACAGCTGCGCGCCGCCGGGGTGGACAATATCCTTGCCCTGCGGGGCGACCCCCCCAAGGACAGCGTTTGGGACTGGGAAAGCGGGCATTTCCGCCATGCGGCAGATCTGGTACGCTTTGTGCGTACCACCCAGCCAGAGATGGGCATTGCCGTGGCGGCCTATCCTGCTCCGCACCCGGAATCCCCCTCCTACCGTCTTGACCGCCAGTACACAGCGGCCAAATTGCAGGCCGGGGCGGACTTTGCCGTGACCCAATTATTCTTTGATGCACGGGAATACGCGGCACTGGTGGAATCCCTGCACGCGCACGGCGTCAGCGCACCGGTGATCCCGGGTATCTTTTCCATCCAGAGTTTCGAGTCTTTCCGGCGGGTGCTTTCGCTCTGCGGGGCCAGCATCCCGGCCAAGTTTTACCTTGCGCTGGAAGAAGCCCACCACAAGGGCGGCAATGCCGCTGTGCGCGAAACAGGACTGGCCTTTGCCGTGGAACAGATACGCCAGCTGCTGGCACTGGGGGCACCGGGCATCCATCTCTATACCTTGAACAAGGCCCAACTTTGCCTGCAAATCGCCCGTGAAACAGGCCTGGCCAAAACGGCATAACAAAGTCTAAAGTTTTTTCTGCACCGGCCGAAAAATCATGCAGGGACGGGACATATGGCAGATATGGGCACTCTGCAACAGCGCGCCATGCTGCGCGGTTATGAACAGCAACTGCTTGCGGCGCGCCGTTTGGCCCGCTTTCGCGTGCGGCGGCGTATTGCCCAGGGTGAAGAGCCGTATGACCCCGACCCGGCCATCAAACGCCGGGCCTTTGTGGAACAGGTAGCGCAGGAATTGTACGAAAGTCTGCTCTTTACCGGCAGCGACAACCCTGTGGTCGAAGAGATCCGCGAAAGTCTGAGCGGACTTGTGGGGATGGAACTGGAATTTACCTATCCCCCTGGTGAAAAACTGTGTGTCGTGGGCAAAGGACCCCACGGGCCGCGCACCCTCACGGAAGAGGAGCAACGCCGCATCCGTAACGCCCTCTGGCGTATCACACGCCAGAAAGTGGACCAGAGTATGCTGGTGAAGCCATCGGGCCTGCGAGCCTGAGTGCAAATGAGGGAAATGATATGGAAATCAAGGGTACGCAATTCCTGCAGGGGCAGTATGCCGTCAGCCTGGGCAACAGTGCCGAGCTGCAAAACCGCCAGCGCGCTGGCGGCAGCCAGGCCGACAGCACACGGCAGGGCGATACGGTCAGCGTGTCACAGGATGCCATCCTGCTGACAGAAGCGCACCGCACCGCCCAGAATACCCCCGATGTGCGGGCCGATAAGGTAGAGGCCCTGCGTATTCAGGTGGCCAACGGCTCCTACAAGCCGGACAGCCAGCTCATTGCCGCCAACCTTATCAGGGAAGAACCCGGTCTCTTTCAGATTTAGACCATCAGCGTCTTATCCTTGACAGCCGCCCGCAAGGGCGGCTTTTTTGTGGGCAGCAGCCCCCTTGCCTTGCCCGGGCTGTATGCCCATATCAGTACAGGAACTGACGTCCCCGGCAGACGCGCAGCAAGGGGACGAAACCTTTCGGCAACGTGGCACCCAAACTGCCCCGACATCATGGGATCGACTGTGGAACTGACTTTGCAGATAGTGGCGACAGTGCTGGCACATGGCCTGTCCTGGCTGGCCGTCTGCCATGCCCTGCTCAGCAAGCGTGACCCGCGTTCAGCCCTTGGCTGGACAGTCACCGCCCTCTTCTTGCCCCTGCTGGGGCCGCTGCTCTACCTGCTGTTTGGCATCAGCCGGGCCGAGAGCCGGGCCGAAAAAATCATGCACGAGATAGCCGCGCACGAGGCCAATTATCCACAGATCCCCCCGCCCGTGCCGCTGGCCTCCATCCCTGAAAATACTTTACGCATGGCCCGCATGGGACAGCAACTGACCGGCAGCCCCCTGTGCGGGGGCAACAGGCTGCGTATCCTGCACAATGGGGATGAGGCCTATCCTGCCATGCTGGAAGCCATTGCCAACGCTCACAGGCACGTTTGGCTGCTGACCTATATTTTCAATGCCGGACAGGTCGCCAGTGAATTTTGCGCGGCCCTCCGTGCCGCCCATGAGCGGGGAGTGGACGTGCGTGTGCTGGTGGACGGGGTAGGCGCGCTCTACTCCTGGCGCAAGCCGTGGCGTGAGCTGGCCAGCGAGGGCATCAGCGTAGGCGTTTTTCGCGAGCCACGGCTCTTCCCCCCCAACTGGGGCATCAACCTGCGCAATCACCGCAAGCTGCTGGTCTGTGACGGGCTGGCCTTTACCGGCGGCATGAACATTGCGGATGACAACGTCCAGTCTGGTGCATCCCATTGCGTGCAGGATGTGCATTTTGCCTGTTCCGGCCCCATTGTGGGCCAGTTGCGGCGGGCCTTTCTGATCAACTGGGGTTTTGCCACAGGCACATACCCTCCCCTGCCCGCTGCGGACGACAGACCGGCTGGCAACAGCTATTGCCGCATCGTCATGGACGGCCCAGGCACGGACGCCGATGTCCTGCACGACCTTTACTGCGGGGCCATCAACAGTGCCCTGCACCATGTGCGGATCATGACCCCCTACTTCCTGCCCACCCATGACCTGACGGCGGCCTTGCGCTCTGCGGCCCAGCGTGGCGTGGATGTGCGCATCGTCCTGCCGGGCAAAAACAATCTGGCCCCTGTACATTGGGCCAGTCTGCGCCTTCTGCCGGCCCTGCTCCAGGCCGGGGTGCGGGTCTGGTTGCAGCCGCCGCCCTTTGCCCACACCAAGCTGCTGGCGGTGGACGGCTATTATTGCCAGTTTGGTTCGGCCAATCTGGATGCCCGCAGTCTGCGCCTTAACTTTGAGCTGAATACCGAAGTTTTTGACACAGCCCTGCACGATGCGCTGGCCGCGCATATGGACGATGCAGCCACACGGGGTGAGGAAATAACCCTGTCCAGACTGGCAGCACAGTCCTTACCGGCCCGATTGCGCAATGCGGCCTGCTGGCTGTTTTCTCCCTACCTTTAGAGCGACTGCCACTGCAAATGGCAGTCACTGCTTTAGCCGTTGCGACGAAGGAAGCTACGGCTAGTGCATTTTTTGCCCCAGCCGCTGTGACGAAGGGAACTGCGGATGGGGACAGCATAGATGAAACACAAAGTGTTCCAATCAAAAGATGTTCTAGTGGCCATATGCTTCAACGGCAATCCCATTACGGGAATGTCACTGTTTTACCCCCAAAGGAGGAAAACCATGAAGCATATTGCCAAACCGTCTGATGCCCACCCTGCCAGCCAGGGGCAGGCCAGCAAGCGTCCTGCCGTTATTCGCGTGCCCGGAGTGCGCCAGAACCGCCGCAACAAAAAACGCCGTAAAAAGGCACAGCGGGCAGCCTGCGATCCCCCCAGCCTTGATGCCCTGATCGTGCGCGTCTATCTGCCCCATGCCCGCCAGCGCAAGCGTAGCTGGCAGGTGGATGAACGTATTGCCCGCCGGCACATCTCTCCTGTTTTCGGGCATCGCCGCCTGTCCGGCATCCGCCGGGCAGAAGTGGATGACTGGCTGCGCGGGCTGCTGGTACACGGTCTGGCCCCGGCCACCTGCAACCGTATCCTTGCTGTTTTCAAAAGTATTTGCGCCACAGCCATCCGTTATGGGCTGCTGCCCGAAAATGGCAATCCCTGCCACAATGTTACCAACCTGCGGGTACAGAACCAGCGGGAGCGGTACCTCACCGCTGCGGAGGCACGGCAGGTCCTGCGGGCAGCCGAAGCCTCTCCCTGTCCAGAGGCTCTTGCCATCCGTCTGCTTCTGCTGACAGGGGCGCGCAAAAATGAGATCCTGCGCGCCCGCTGGGAGCATCTGCATCTGGACTACCATGTGCTTACCGTCCCTCTGTCCAAATCCGGCAAGGCACGCCATATCATCCTCTCTGAGGAGGCTGAGGCGGTGATACTCAGTATCCCACGCAAGCCGGACTGCCCGTGGCTCTTCCCGGCCCGGACAGTGGACAGGCCCCTTGCAGACATCTACAGGTTCTGGCATTCCCTGCGCTGTGAGCTGGGCCTGTCGGATGTACGCATCCATGACCTGCGGCACAGTTTTGCCAGCCTGCTGGTCAATGGCGGCCATTCGCTCTATGAGGTGCAAACGTTGCTGGGACATCATGACCCGCGCACAACCATGCGCTATGCCCACCTGGGGCAGGAATCCCTGCTGGCGGCGGCCCGTGCGGTAAGCAGCTGCCTGACCGAACACAGCAGAACAACATCCCCCCGTAACCCATAAACCTGGCAGCCATACAGGCGGGGCGTCCCCATCATAGGGGACGCCCTTGCCGGACGGCGTGCCTGTGCGCAGACATGTATATACGATGTGTTGACAATTCTTTGGTTCACGCTATTTTCAAGCAAAAGGAGGCAAGCCATGTCTGCTGAAGTCATCAACTTGCGTATCCCCGGAGAACAAAAAGCACTCATTGACAGTGCCGCTAAATTGCTGGGTAAAACCCGCACTGCCTTTATTTTGGAACAGGTTGTACGACATGCCGAAAACGTACTGGCAGAGGAGAGGCACTTTGAGCTTTCGGCAGAGGAATGGCGTGCCTTTGAAAACGCGCTTGACGCCCCTGTACGTCCCAACCCTGTGCTGAGACAGCTTTTGGCAACACCTGCGCCCTGGGAGAAATAATATGCCCATCTCCGCGCCATGCCATCTTGATGCAGGCTATGAGCTTGAGCAGTTTCAGTGCGGAGAGCCTGCCCTTGATGCCTGGCTGAAGCAGCGCGCCTACCGCAATGAGGCTCACGGGGCCAGCCGTACCTATGTCATTGCCGATGGCAACAACGTCATCGGCTTTTATTCACTGGCCGTGGGGAGCGTTGCCCACAGGCTTGTCGTGGGCTCGCTGCGCCGCAATATGCCTGACCCCATTCCCGTGATGCTGCTGGGGAGGCTGGCCGTAGATCTTTCCATGCAGGGGCAGGGCCTGGGATGCTGGCTGCTGCGTGATGCCATCCTGCGTACGGAACAGGTGGCACATATTGCAGGAATCAAGGCTTTGCTGATCCACGCATACAACAAACGCGCGCTGCATTTTTATACAAAATACGGATTTATTGCCTCACCCATCAATGAAGTGACGCTCATGCTGCCTCTGGCAGTGATACGGGCAAGCCTTGAACGAGGACACGAGTAACAGGGCGTTCCCTTATTTCATGCGATCCCCCTGCATTATCCTGCCATCCTGTTTGACAGCATTGCCCGCTTGCGGCAATGTGGTGAGGATACCCTTGGCTGGGGCCATGCCTATCCTGTTTCGGCCTTTTTTCCGGGAGCAGCTTGTATGAAGATCCAATTTTTGGGCGCAGCCCGCACCGTGACCGGTTCCTGTTTTCTTATCGAAGCCTGTGGCAAGCGTTTTTGCGTGGACTGCGGGATGCACCAGGGCAACAAGGCCATTGAGGCCCGCAACAGGGACGAAAAAAACTACGACGCCCCACGCTTGGACTTTGTACTCATCACCCATGCCCATATCGACCATTCAGGCCTGCTGCCCCTGCTGACCAAGCAGGGCTTTACCAATCCTGCCTATTGCACCAAAGCTACGGCAGAACTGCTGGAAATCATGTTGCAGGACAGTGCCCATATCCAGGAAATGGAAGCCATGTGGCAGGCCAAAAAATTCAGCCGCCGCGGTCTCCAAAACCCACCCGCGCCCCTCTATGGCATGGACGATGCGGTCAAGGCCATCAGCCAGCTCCGCCCTGTGGAATACCATACCAGCTTTGAGCCTGCGCCGGGCATCCGCGTTACCTACTATGATGCCGGGCATATCCTTGGTTCCGGCAGTCTGCGGCTGGAGGTGGAGGAAAACGGCAAAACCACCAGCATCATCTTTTCTGGTGATATTGGCCGCCCGCACGCCCTTATCGTGCGCGACCCGGAAAGCCCCCCGCTGGCCGACTATATCTTTATGGAATCCACCTACGGCGACCGCAACCACAAAAATGAAAGCCTCAGTGTGCAGGAACTGGCCGAAGCCATTGCCTACAGTTACGGCAAGCGGGAAAAGGTCATCATCCCGGCCTTTGCGGTAGAACGCACGCAGGAGGTGCTTTTCTGCCTCTTCAAACTGTACGAGGCCGGCAAGCTGCCGGAGGATATGCCCATCTATGTGGACAGTCCCATGGCCATCCGCGCCACCGAGGTTTTTGCCCGCAACAGCGATGTGTTTGATGAAGAAGCCGCAGCCCTGCTCCACAACAAGGATGCCCATAACTTCATGGGGCGCGTCCGCTATACGCCCAGCGCGGCAGAATCCATGCAGATCAATAGCACCAGCGGCCCGGCCATTATCATTTCTGCCAGCGGCATGTGCAATGCCGGGCGCATCAGGCACCACCTCAAGCACAATATCTGGAAGCCCGGTGCCAGCGTGGTCTTTGTGGGCTATCAGGCCGTGGGGACGCCGGGCCGCAAGCTGGTGGAACAGGCCAAAAAAATTACGCTTTTTGGCGAGGACATGGACGTGGCAGCCCGCATCTTTACCATCAACGGCTTTTCCGGCCATGCCGGGCAAAGCCAGTTGCTGGACTGGCTGGCCCCGCTCATGGCAAATCAGCCGCAAGTTGTGCTGGTGCATGGCGAAAGCACAGCGCAGGAAACTCTGGCCGGGCTTATCAAGGAACGCTTTGGCGCAAGTCCTCTCATCCCCGACTATATGGAGGAGATGACCCTGGAGGGCAAGCAGGTGGCAGCCACGGTGCAGCACGAACAGCAGGCCCGCCCCCGTGTCAACTGGCCCTTCCTCACCAGCGAGGTGGAGCGCAAGTGGGCCATGTTCAAGGACAGGCTGGCCGATGTGGAAAACCGCCCGTGGGAAAGCCAGACCGAACTGCAGGAGGCCCTGGCCAAAATGGACTACGCCATGACCCGTCTGCTTTCGCGTATGTAGGTTGCCATGCGCATCATTGCTGGCAGTCTGGGTGGGCGTCTGCTCAAGACCGTGGAGGGCGAGGGCTACCGCCCGGCTATGGGGCGCACCCGCGAGGCCCTGTTCTCCATGCTTGGTTCGCGTGGGCTGGACTGGCAGGATTGCCGCGTGCTGGATCTGTTTGCGGGCAGCGGCAGTCTGGCCTTTGAGGCCCTGAGCCGGGGCGCGGCTGAGGCCCTGCTGGTAGAGAATGCCGCCCTGCCCATGCGTTGCCTGCGCTCCAATGTGGCAGCCCTTGGCCTTGAGGGCCGCTGCCAACTGGTGCAGGACGACGTATTGCGGCTTTTGCGCCGCCCACCGGCCATCCCCTTTGGGCTGGTGTTCATTGACCCCCCCTATGGCAAGGATTTGCTTGGCCCGGCCCTGCGCTCTCTTGTGGGGCAGGGCTGGCTTGCGCCGAGGGCCTTTGTGACAGCAGAAGTGGAAAAGGAAGCCCGGCTGGACGTGCCGGACACCCTCACCCCCCTGGCAGACCGCCTTTTTGGCCGTACCCGTATCCTTATCTGGACAGCAGCATGAGAATTGCACTCTACCCCGGCACCTTTGACCCCCTGACCAACGGGCATTTGAGCCTGATCCGGCGGGGCTGCGAAGTGTTTGACCAGATCATCGTGGCCGTGGCCGACAATACTCCCAAATTCCCACTTTTTTCTCTGGAAGAACGGGTTGAAATGGCCAGCGAGGCATTGCGCCAGGAAAGCAATGTGCTGGTGGAGCCGTTTTCCGGCCTTACGGTGGAATACGCAGCCAAACGCGGGGTGTGCGCGCTCTTGCGGGGCCTGCGGGCTGTGTCGGACTTTGAGTATGAATTTCAGCTTGCCCTGATGAACCGCCGTCTGCAACGCCACATCCAGACGGTTTTCATGATGACCGACTACCAGTGGCTTTTTATCAGTTCTACCATCGTCAAGGCCGCCGCCAGCCACGGGGCCGATGTCAAAGGACTGGTGCCGGAAAACGTCCGCATCAGACTGCTTGAAAAATACAACAAGGGTGAAGTCCGCAAGGGAACGCCCTGCCTGGCTCCCTCGCACGGGGGCTTCCGCGTCTCCTGATGGCCGGGCTGCCCTCTCCACAGCACGGCAAGCCCCTGCCTGTCATCTGTCTGGCCGGGCCTACCGGGGCTGGCAAGACCGCCGCTGCCCTTCTGCTGGCAAAAGAACTGGGGGGAGAGGTCATCAATACCGACTCCCGCCAGGTCTATGCCGACTTTCCGCTGACAACGGCCCAGCCCACGCCGGAAGAACAGGCCGCCTGTCCGCACCATCTGTACGGTTTTTTGCCCACGCAGGAAAAAATCAGTGCCGGGCAATGGGCAGAACGGGCCTGCGCCTGTATCCGGGAAGTGCTGCACCGGGGCAAGATGCCCCTGCTGGTGGGCGGTACGGGCCTGTACTTTCAGACCCTTTTGCGCGGTATTGCCCAGATCCCCCGGCTGGATCCTGCCATCAGCCAGCGGCTGGAAGCCCGCATGGCGGCATCCGGCCCGGCAGCCCTGCACGCAGGACTGGTGAAGGCCGACCCGGCCTATGCCGCCCGCATCCACCCCAACGACCGCCAGCGCATTGTACGCGCACTGGAAGTGCTGGAAGGCACAGGCCGCCCCTTTAGCTGGTGGCACAGCCACGGCATGGGGCAGCCCCCCTGCCAAGGCCCGCTGCTGGTCATGGATGCCCCTCTGGCCTGGCTGGAACCGCGCCTTGCCCGCCGTATTGGACAAATGCTTGCTGCCGGTGCCCTGGACGAAGTGCGGGCTGCCCGCGCCCGCTGCGATGATGCCAGTGCGCCGGGCTGGTCTGGCATTGGTGCGGCAGAACTGCTGGCCCATCTGCGGGGAGAGCTGGATATGGATGCCTGCCGCAGTCTCTGGTTGCGCAACACCCGTGCCTATGCCAAACGCCAGTTGACGTGGTTTCGGGCACGGGCCGAGGCCGTGTCCGTACCGCCGGATTCTCCCACTGCTGTCCTTGCACGGGCGCAGGCTCTTGCGCCACGCTGAACCGGGTCTTGCGGGTATACTTCCAATGGCATTTCGCTCTAGAGCATTTTTTGATTGAAGTCGCTCAAATAATCTCAATCAGTCCAAGAATGTCCAGTTAGCATATTATTTCAATGTGTTAGCTGGCATCCTTGTTTCATTCCATCCAACCAAATCCTCCAGAATCCACAAAATCTGTTGGTAGACACGTTGGTAAGGTTTTGGTACTTCTGGGCTGTCGATAACGAGGTTTCCCAGGGCCGGGCGGTGTAAGGCCCGGCCCTGGGAAACTGGAAGAATTTTCTTCTTCCACTACCAGTGGAACAACTGAATCCCATTGCGCCACAATGATTTTTCAGTTTTCTGTTGGTAGCAGTCAGCCCAATCATACCAAGAGAGACCTTATCGGAGGTGGGTACGCTATTTACACCAATTTCCTTTCATACAACCGGGCAGCGTTAAGAACCACCAGAACCGAACCGGCATTATGCACCAGTGCCCCGGTTATGGGGTTGAGCATCCCCACTACAGACATGCCGATGGCAACAAAGTTAATCAGCATGGAGAGAGTGATACTGAATTTAATGGTATTGACCGTGGCGTTGGAAAGACGCTTCAGGTAGGGTATTTTTGAAATGTCATCGCCCATCAACGCGATGTCTGCCGCGTCAATGGCAATGTCGCTACCCATTGTGCCCATTGCTACACCGACATCGGCGGCTTTCAAGGCGGGAGCGTCATTCACCCCATCGCCAATCATGCACACGGCATGACCTTGCTGCTGCAATACCTGGATGCGCTCCACTTTTTGTGCCGGGAGCAAATCGGAACACACTGTATCAATTCCGGCCTGTTTTGAAAAATATTGCGCTGTCTGTACATGGTCGCCAGTCAACAGCACAACACCAATGCCCATGCTGTGCAATTTCTCCACCATGAACTGAGCATTGGGTCGCAGGGTATCGGAAATGGCGACCATGCCAACGCACACTCCCTCATGAGCCACCAGTACCACCGCCTTGCCCTGCATACGTAATTCTTCCAGGGCGATGCCGACTTTTGTCTTCACCGTGACATTGTGTTCTTCCAGATAGCCGATGTTTCCGATAAGTACGGTCTTGCCATTCACATCGGCACTGATGCCCCGACCGGGTATCATGGTAAAATTGTCGGCCTTCTCCAGAGCAAGATTCATTTCCCTGGCCTGTGCTACTATTGCCTTGCCGAGAGGATGCTCCGAAAGGACTTCCACCGATGCGGCAAGCTGCAACACATCATGGGAGCTTTTTTCTGCTAGAAACGAAACAGTATCACTGACGGTCAAGGTGCCCTGGGTGAGCGTCCCTGTTTTGTCAAAAGCTATCAGGTCAATCTTGCCCATGTGTTCCAAGGCTTCACCCGATTTGATCAGAACTCCCTGCCTGGTGGCCTGACCGATGGCGGCCATGATGGACGTAGGCGTTGCCAGCACCAGGGCACAGGGGCAGAATACCACCAGGACGGTAACAGCCCGTACAATGTCGCTTGTTATAAAATAGGAGGTAATGGCGATAATAATGGCCATGGGCACAAGCCACTCAGCCCATTTGTCTACAATGCGCTGTATGGGTGCCTTGTTGTTTTCCGCTTCTTGCACCATGCGGATGAGCCTTTGCAGGGATGAATCCTCGCCGACCCTGGTAACTTCCATATCTATGGTTCCGAAGCGGTTGATGGTGCCGCTGAAAACACCATCTCCCACGCTCTTGTCTACAGGCAGTGATTCTCCGGTCATAACAGACTGATCTATGGAGGTGTTGCCGACAAGAATAATGCCGTCCACTGGTATGCTTTCGCCGGGCAGAACCCGCAGCATGTCGCCACGCTGGATTTGTTCAATGGGGACTATTTCCTCATGGACATCCTTCCCCTGTGCCGTGACTCTGCGGCCCTGCCGGGGCGCGAGACTGATAAGCTCCTGTATTCCTTTTTTGGCCTTTTCCACGGTTCTGTCTTCCAGAATCGCGCCGATTGCCATGATAAACGCCACTTCACCAGCGGCGAACAATTCCCCGATATAAATACAGGCAAACATGGCTATGGAAATAAGCAGCGCGGACGTGATGCGCCGTTCAGAAATGATACGGGATATGGCCAGATAGACCAGGGGAAGCCCGCTGATAAATACCGTCAGCCAAGCCGGGTCTAGCGGCACGGAAAAATCACCCAACAAAATGAGAAGACTGGCAGCCAAAAACGCACCACTCACCAGGGTCATGTGTAATCCGGCCAGATAGTTCATGGCATTCTTCATGCTCTCTCCTTCATAAAATGGCATATACTATATACCGATATGGGGTATCAGCAAGCAAGCAAAAAAATATGCCTTCCATATCAAAGGTATTGGAATGCACACTCTCAAACAATTCGGGAAAATTGTTCGATAGCAGCACTTAACCTGGTCAGAACTTCCTTGTCGTTACCCTGTTTGAGGCCATTGAGAACACAATGGTGCATATGCCCCTCCAGAATTACCTGGCCTGTTTTGTGCAGCGCAGCCTTGGCAGCTCCGATCTGAATCAGAATATCCTCACAGGGCTTGTCATTCTCCACCATTTTGATGATGCCTTTTATCTGGCCCTCAATACGCCGCAGCCGCATGGTAACGGCATCAACATCCATACATTCTCTCATGCCATCCTCGCTTGACTGTCTTTTATGTTGCAGACTGACTTGCGTCAAGCGCAGGACTATCATGCTGTCTGTCAGGCTCTCGTGAGAGGGAGGTCGATGCAAACCTCCCTCTCGCAGGTGCGTCAACTCCAGATACTTTTGCCCACCGAATAGGCCAGCAGTGAGACGGCATAGGCCAGGGCTGTGTTGAATACTATGGAAAATACCAGCCAGCGCCATCCCCCGGCTTCGTTCCTGATAACAACGAGAGCAACAAAGCAGGGGGAATAGAGCAGAACAAACAGCATGAGGGAAAGTGCTGTAGCAGGTGACCAGCCGGGTTCGGAAGCCAGACGGGCTGCCAGAGGTTCTGACTCTTCGGGGTCAACTTCACCAAGGGAATAAGCTGTCCCCAGGGTAGAAACGATGGCCTCCTTGGCTGCAATGCCGCTTACAAGAGCCACATCAGTGCGCCAGTCAAAACCTATGGGGCGAGTAAAGGGTTCAAGGGCCAGGCCAATACGCCCGGCTATGGAATGGCGCAGACTTGCATCAGCCAGAATGGCCCTGGCTGTGTCCACGTTGGCCTGGACTTCTGTCCGCAGTGTATCCGGGGCATCCGCAGCAAGAGCCTCCAATGCCGATTCCGCATCTGTGATGGCGGCCTCCAGGGGAGCGGCCTTTTCTGTGTCCAGCTGGGGAAAGGTCATGGATGCCCAAATCAGGATAGAGGCAGCCAGCAGCACTGTACCGGCCTTTTTGATATACATCCAGCCGCGCTCCCAGCAATGCACCAGCAGACTGACCAGAGTGGGCAGTCTGTAAGGGGGGAGTTCCATGACAAAGGGTGTGGATTTTCCTCTGATGATGGTAGAGCGCAACAGCCAGGCAACTAGCAGAGCAAAGCTCCAGCCTGCCAGCAGCATCAGCATCATGACCGTGGCTTCGTTATCAGGAAAGAACACCCCTGCCAGCAGCAGAAAGACGGGCAGCTTTGCCCCGCAGGGAAAATACGGCAAGGTCAGCAGGGTAGCGAGTTTTTCTTTGGGGCTGCGCAGGGTACGTGTCGCCATCGCGCCGGGGATGGCGCACCCCCCGGCAATGCCACCCGCAGTAATATAGGCCATGACTGAACTGCCATGCAGACCAAACGAACGGAAAATACGGTCAACCATATAAGCGATACGCGCCATATATCCCGTATCTTCCAGAAAGGCGATGAACAGAAACATGATGAGAATGAGTGGCACAAAACTCAAGATTCCGCCAAGCCCGTCAATAATGCCGCTCACGATGAGTGACTGCAACAGGCCCGGTGGGATGGCGTCTGTTGCTATACCGCCCAGCCAGCCAAAAAAGTCTTCTACCCAGCCCTGTGGATAGGCACCCACTTCAAAGGTCAGATAAAATACCATATAGAGCACAGCAAACATGATCAGAGGGCCAGAGAAGGCATTGACAAGTACCTTGTCTATCTTGTCGCTGAACGCAAGGCGATCTCTCCCGTCCTCCTGTGTCATGACGCCGTCTTTGAGCAGACCGCGCACGAAGCCATGACGATAATCAGAGATAACAGCTTCGGGGCTGGTCTTGAGCGTCTTCTGGATATGCCCGGCAACAGTATGACAACTGACTGCCAGACGTTCTGCCAGTGTGCTATCGACCTTTCGTACTTCGGCAAGCACATCGGCATCCCCTTCAAGAATTTTCAGGGCCAGCCAGCGTGCAGGATATTTATGCGTTGCGACTCCTGCTTTTTCTATTTGCACCTGCATATCGGCAAGTACAGGGTCAATATCCGAACCATAGGAGATGGTCAGACCTTCTTTTTCTCTGTTTTTTTCCACTGCCAGGGCTGCGCTCAAAGCCTCGGCAAGTCCCGTGCCGTTGCGTGCCACTGTCTCCACCACAGGCACACCAAGCCGCTGCCCGAGTTCATGCCTGTCTATACGTATCCCGGCGGCGCGGGCTTCATCTATCATGTTGAGAGCCAGCACCAGAGGCTGTCCCATCTCAAGCAGCTGAACTGTAAGATACAGGCTGCGCTCCAATGCAGAAGCATCCAGCATATTGATGACAGCCTGCGGCGGACGCTCGGCCAGCTCCCGACGGACAACCAGCTCTTCTTCAGAATAGGCCGTCAGCGAATATGTGCCTGGCAGATCCACAATATGTACAGTGCTGCCTTCATGGTGTGCTGTGCCTTCTTTGCGTTCAACAGTAACGCCGGGGTAGTTGCCAACCCTTTGCCGCGCCCCGGTATAGACGTTGAAAGCAGTAGTCTTGCCAGAATTTGGATTCCCCGCCAGTGCAATATACGGCTGCATGGATGTTTCGGACACGTTAGACCTCCACAGAAATATAGTCGGCTTCACTGTTGCGCAGCGCAAGTGTAATACCAAGCAGCCGCAGTGCCACAGGATCACGCAGCGGGGCCTGACCAATGACTTCAATATCTGTCCCAGGGATAAGGCCCATGTCACGCATACGACGGCCAAGGTCTCCATCTATATTCACGGATACGATACGGCCTTTCTGACCAACCTGCATTTCCCTCAAGCCGATAATTTGTTTCGCTTCCTGCATCCCCTTCTCCTGAGTTGACTGACAAGTGACGTCTCCGTGCAGTTTTCATGGCATCGGTGGCAGCCCAGATACCCTACACCCCTATACCGTAGCAGGATAAAAAATGAAAATCAATATCTATTTCTTTTCGATTGTACACAATTTTCAGTACGCTATACACGCAAAAAAGGCGGGAGAGCCCGCCTTTTTGTCCGTATCCAGTCTGTGTATTAACGCCAGCAGTCTTTTCTGCCGCGAGGGCCACGCTCGGAATCAGGGTCGAACCCCATACCACGATACCCACGCCCTCATGCCGATATTTTTAAGATATTGAAATGCAAAATAAAAATGGCAGATTGTAAAACCAAGTATCTCTTCTGCTGCAAAGCAAACAGGTAAACCCTGGTAAGCCAGGGCTTACCCATGTTCGAGTATTCCATCCAGGCAAAAAGCCCGGTGAGGAGCAAGGGGCTATGCCCGTGCCCCGGTATCTTCCGCTGCTGCCTGGCCCAGCAGGGCACGTGCGTAGTCCTCCCCGTTGAAGGGGCGCAAGTCCTCCATTTTTTCACCAAGCCCCACATAGGTGATGGGCAGGGAGTGCTGCATGGCCACGGCAATGGCCACGCCCCCCTTGGCAGTACCGTCCAGCTTGGTCAGGATAAGCTCATCCACGCCAGCGGCTTCCTTAAACAGTTTGGTCTGTGAAAGCGCGTTCTGCCCGGTAGTCGCATCCAGCACAAGAATACTGCGGTGCGGCGCACCGGGGTGCTTTTTGCCCAGCACCTGACGGATCTTACCCAGCTCTTCCATCAGGTTGACCTTGGTTTGCAGACGGCCTGCCGTGTCCACCAGCAAAAGATCCACATCCTCTCTGACGGCCCGTTCCACAGCCTCATAGGCAACGGCTGCCGGATCAGATCCGGCGGTGCGAGCATGAAAAAGCGCGCCGACCCGCTCTGCCCAAACCTGCAACTGTTCAATGGCTGCCGCGCGGAAGGTGTCTGCTGCGGCTATCATCACCGTCTTGCCCTGCATTCTGGCCCGGTGGGCCAACTTGGCAATGGTGGTGGTTTTGCCCACACCGTTGACACCAATAAACAACACCACTTCAGGGCGGTTGACCGCCACAATACGCGGCGGCATACGGAAGATCTCTTCCAGTTCGGCCATGAGCAAGCCACGCACCTCATCTGCCCGCTGCGCCCCGGCCTTGCGGGCACGCTCGCGCAGCCGCTGTACCAGCTCCAGCGCAGGTTCGTAGCCCAAATCTGCCATAATAAAGAGTTCTTCCAACTCTTCCCAGAAGCTCTCGTCAAGTTCGCCATGCCCGGCAAAAAGGGCATCCAGTCCACGCGAAAGCTGCTCCCGCGTGCGGGAGAGACCTTCGCTGATTTTGAGGAAGAGCCGACTGCGCTCGTCTTCCTCGTCTTCCAGTTCAAGGGCCAGGGCCAGACGATACTGCAATTCGGAACGGAATTCTTCCACATACACGTATTCCATCCGGCCCAGCCAGTCGCGGAAGTCCGCCACAAAGGCATCCACTTCGGCTGGCGGGGCCTCCAGGGATCGCAGCAAGAAGGCAAGACGCTGCCAAAGCAGATCCCCGGCCTGCTCCACCCCTTCCAGCACAATGCCAAGCCAGACGGAAAGCCGTGGTTCAGCCTCACGCAGGCGCAGGAGCAAGGCTGCCTCCTCCGCGTTGGCAGGGCCATGGGCAATGGCAGCGGGTGGGGTAGGCGATGCTGGTACAGCCAGCTCTTCCTGCTCCGACTCTGCGTGCAGGGCTGGTGCGGCGTCCACCCTTGCAGCACTCTCGGCAGTGTCCTCCGAGGCGTTTTCTGCCGGGGACACATCAGCAGCAGGTTCTGCCGCGATCTCTGCGGCAGCTTCGGCAGCGACCTCAGCCACGATCTCAGGGGCAGTATCGGGGGCAGCCTCCGGCACAAGCTTTTCCGGATCAGGAGGAGCGGCCTTCGGCTTGGGCTGGCCGCCAAACATTCGCTTTACTGCAGAAAAAAAGCCCATCACAACTCCTTTATGGCTTCGGGCCTACCCCGGCCTGGGGACGCCAGCACTGGCAACAGGCTAACAACGCGCTCAGGCAAAGGGCGAACACCCCCCCGCGCCACAGTTCGCGCCGTGCGGCCCGTGTCAATTCTTCATGGCTGCTGCGGGCAGAAAGATGCACTTCCACCATGCCCACATGCCGACCTTCCATCAGCAGCGGACTGACCGCGCTGACGGTTCCTTCCGTAAATTCATCGTCCCAGGGGACAAGCTCCCACTGAAAATTGCGCCGCTCTCCTGCCAGCATACCTTCCAGCCCATCCACCCGGATGGCGTAAAGGCTTTCATCCTCAAGGGCAGCCAGTACGATGCCGTGAGCTGCAAGAGCATCCTGCTCCCAGGCGGGCAGTGTCAGCATGGCCGCCAACTGTGCAGCCATACGTCCGGCATCGCCCAACTGGCGTTCCGCCACCTCATGGCGTTGTACCTCAAGGCTCCACAGTGCAGACAGGACGATGCACAGCAAGCCGACTCCCCACACCACAAGGGGCAGACGACGTTGCCAATACTCAGACAGTGGGATCATGACGCTTTTTCCTTGACTCTAAGGCTTGCAAAACGCTGCGCACCTCGTCCTGTCCCCAGAGATACAGGGCTAGTCCCCATGCTGCAAGCCCGGCCAGCAAGCCCAGGATCAGTGGCAACCAGGGCCACCCGGCAGCGGGACACAAACCGACAGGCACTACGGCAGACAGCCCGGCGGCCGATGCGGCCAGGATCTGCCGTACAAGGCTGTAGCCCTGCACCAGCCCAGCATCCTGTTTACCGTCCTGCCCGCTGTGCATCATGCCATGATGCAGCCCACGCCGCACGGCACGGGCCAGCAGCCAGGTCTGACACCATGCCCCAAGGCTGACGCCCAGGGCCGGGGCCATGCCTACCACATCAGCACCAAAGCACTGAGGGCCAGGCCAGTGCCCTAAAATCCAGCCAGCCACAAGAGCCGCCACCACCGCCCAGAGCGTACTCAACCCTGTGGCCCTGACCAGCCCCAGGGCATTGCAGGCCGCCAGCAGACAACGCGTACAGGCAAAGGCGGGCAAACCGGGGATACCGGCCCACAGCGCAAGGGTCGTTGCTCGAACCGCCCCCTGATCAAAAGCCCCGTGCTGCAAAAGGGCCGCTACCAGCGGTGGGGCCACGGCCGCAAGTCCGGCAGACGCTGGCAAGGCCAGCAACAAACTCCAGCGCAGGGCCTGTGCCAGTTGTTCGGCAAAGGTCGTGTATCGCCCTCGTACGGCCAACTCGCTCAAGGTCGGCAAACTGGCCATACCAAGGCAGACGCCCACCAGGCCCAGTGGCAGTTCCAGCAGCCGCTCCGCATAATACAGGGCAGCCACGCGCCCTTCTCCCAGCCCGGAGGCCAGCATCATGGCCGCCAGCATGGACAGTTGCGGGGCGGCAGCCCCGGCCACACCAGCCGGTAACTGGCGGATGCCGCGCCAGGCCATGCCTCCCCAGCCCGATGGGTCAGGGCAAACAGCACGGGCAGGATCTGCCTTGGGCCATAGCCGCCACACCCCCCACCACTGGACGCAGCACTGGGCCAGCCCCCCGCACAACATCCCCCAGGCCAGGGACACGGCGGGATTGAAGCCGCCCCAAAACGCGGCCGCCGTAAAGGCCAACATGACCACATTAAAAATGCTCGGGGAAAGGGCAGGCAGCCCAAACACCCGACTGCTGTGCAGCACGGCCATGCCCACGGCTGCCATCACTGCGGCTGGCAGATAGGGCAGACAAATATAGAGCAGCCCTGTCACTCTTTCCAGTTCCGGCCCACTGAAGCCCGGTGTCAGCAGGGCCGCCAGCCACGGCGCAGCCCAAAGCCCCAGCAGGGTCAACCCCAGCAGCATCCCTCCCAGCCGTACTGCCAGCGCAGCCGTCAGCGCAGCCATACCGGGGCTGAGCCTGCCTGTCGCTTCCTCCACAGGCGCATGATGGCGCAGCAAAGCCGCTGTCATGGTCATGGACAACGAGCCTTCACCCAGCAGCCGCCGCAGGGCATGGGGCAGGCGCATGGCTGCCACAAGAGCATCTGCCAGCAGACCGCCCCCCAACAGCCATGCCATGCCCATGTCTCGCGCAAGGCCCAGCAGACGTGAAAGCAGGGTATAGCCACCCAGCATGGTGGCTGTGCGCAGAATGCCCCCACTGGCAGGGGCGGCAGAGCGAGACAGGCGGCGCGGCATCATCCCACCAGACACCGTCAGGGGCGGTGCGGGGCCACCTCACTGCGCCATGCCCGCACAGCCTCGCGCACGGCGGCATCCTGTTCGGGCGGCATGGACTTGAACTCCTCGGCAAAAACATGGATACGCGTACCCCCCCTCGGGACAAACAAACCCTTGACCCGACACCAGCAGGGAGACAAGAGAGCGCACACATCCTCCAGCACCGTATTGGTGATGGTCTCCATAAAGGACTGATGGTTGCGGAAGGCAAACATATAGAGCTTGAAGCTCTTGGACTCCACACAGAGCTTGTCCGGCACATATTCCAGACTGATGACACCAAAATCGGGCTGCCCTGTCACCGGGCAGAGTGAGGTAAATTCAGGAAAGCTGATGCTGATGACATAGGGCCGATGCGGATAGCAGTTGGGGAAGGACTCCAGCAGACCGACAGCGGGCCCGCTTTGGGGCGCGGGCAGCCGCCCCGTACCGAGTAGACGCAGCTCGTCGGTCTGATCCTGACTGCGGGTAGATGTCATGCAATACTCCTTGGATATGGGTGACTTGTAACCCATTGCGCTTGTGGCTACAATAGCTGCTTTGGAGATGGCCGTGCGTCACCGGCCAGAAGGGAGTCTGCATGTCATATCTGCTGCATCTGCGCCCCTGCCAGGTGGGCGAAAGCCTTTTGCTGCTGCCAGCCCCGCCCGGTATCGTCCCCGACCACAGGGCAGGAGGGACAGACGGGCTTGGGGGCAGCCACTGGCTGCTGGCCCCCACGCCGGAACAACGCCGCACACTGGCCACCCTGCCCGTGGGCACAGACTTTTGTGATGTCAACGGGCAGCCCAGCTTCAAACTGACGGGGCAACTGCGGCTGCCATCCCCCGGCCATGCCCTTGCCTGCCCCCTGCTGACTGCCCTTCTCCCCTGTGCAGGGGGTAAGGCTGCCTTCAGCACACGCAAAGAGGGTCGCTCCCTGGCCTGGGTCACGCTTTCCGACAAGGGATCTCTTGGCCAGCGAGAAGACCAGAGCGGCCCGGCCATCGAGGCACTGCTGGCCCGGCATCTGCCACTCTGCCACAGCCAGGGCTTTCTTTTGCCGGACGAGGCAGACGCCCTGCGCGCCCTGCTGACCGATCTGGCCCTGTGTCAGGGCTTTGACCTTATCTGCACCACGGGCGGCACGGGGCTCTCCCCGCGCGATATTGCCCCGCAGGTCACGGCGTCCGTACTTGACCTGCCCCTGCCCGGCTTCAGCCAGGCCATGATGGCAGCCAGCCTCAAGGCAACACCACACGCCGCCATCTCACGCGCCGTGGCCGGTACGCTGGGCCGGAGCATCATCATCAACCTGCCAGGCAGCAAGCGCGGCGCAACGGAAAATCTGGCCGCCGTCCTGCCAGCCCTGTCCCACGCCCTGGACAAACTGCACGGCGATCCAGCCGACTGCGGAGGCTAAGCATGCGTACCCCCTTTGGGCAGATGGCCGACATTTGCCGTATGATCAAAATCGAACATTCCATCTTTGCCCTGCCCTATGCCTGGGCCGGGGCGGTGTTGGCCGCACGCGGTCTGCCGCCGTTGGATGTCCTTGTTTTCCTGACGCTGGCAATGGTGGCTGTGCGCTCCTTTGCCATGGCCTTCAACCGCCTTGTGGATCTGCCCTTTGACCGGGCCAACCCGCGTACCCAGGGCCGCCCGCTGGTGACAGGGGCCGTCAGCATCCGGCAAACATGGGCCTTTTGTGCCATCACTGCCCTGATTTTTGTGGCGACCTGCGCTGCCCTGAACACGGTTTGTCTGCTCCTGGCCGTACCGGCACTGCTGTTTGCCGCTGTGTACAGCTTACTCAAGCGCGTCAGTCATCTCTGCCACTTCTGGCTGGGGGCAACCCTTGGCCTTGCCCCGCTGGCAGGCTGGCTGAGTGTTGTTCCCTCGGATTTGGGCCTTGCACCTGTGCTGCTTTTTTTTGCAGTCACCTTTTGGGTGGCGGCCTTTGACATTTACTATGCCTTCCAGGACAGGGATTTTGACCGTGCAGCAGGCCTGCACTCCATCCCCGCCAGCTATGGGGCAGAGACCGCTCTTGCGCTGGCGGCCTTCTCCCACTGCATGACCTTTATCTTCCTGCTGCTGACGGGTTTGGCAGGTGGGTTGAGCTGGCCATGGTATCTGCTTTGCCTTGGCATCGGTCTGCTCCTGCTGTGGGAACACCGCCTGATGCGCCCGCAGGATCTGCGCCACATCAACACGGCCTTTTTCACCCTCAATGGCATCATTTCTCCGGTGGTGCTGCTGGGTGTGATCCTGGGCCTCTGGCTGTGAGGGACACATGCCACGCAAAAAACAATACCAATGGCATATGGACGGTGGCCCTGAAACCGAACTCGGCCCCAGCCGTTCGGCCAAAAAACGCCAGTGTCACGCCCTGCAAGCCCTTGGCCAAGAGCTGACACTCCTTGCCCCGGCAGACTGGCAGCACCTGGACTTGCCGCCGGACTTGCTGGAAGCCCTGCACCTCCATGCCCGTATTCGCGATAAGGAAGGCAAGCGTCGACAACTGCAATATATTGGCCGCCTCATGCGCCATACGAATGCCGAGGCCCTGCAGGCAGCCCTTGCCGCCCGCAAGGATGCCGCAGCAGCCGATGCGGCCCGCTTCCACGCGGCAGAACAGTGGCGTGAGCGTTTGCTGACAGCCACGCAACAGGAGCTGGCCGGGGTAGTTGAAGAATGGTTGCGCCATGTCGCAACACAAGCAGACACCTCTGCCCGCACAGACTGGCCCGCCCTGATCGCCGCCGCCCGTGAAGAACAGGCCCGCCAGCAGGAGCAACTTGCCAGCGGCAAAAAACAGCCCCCTCATGCCCGGCGCGCCCTGTTCCGCGCCCTGGCTGCCGCCCTTGCCCCTGCACCACAGGCGTAAATGCAGGACAAATCCGGGATGCCCTGACGGTGACCCAATACAGAACAGCCCTCGACGGGGATCTTGTATGGTGCTGCCGGATACCACTTTTTTTCAAAAACAGGCCATCTCTGGCTTGACGAGCACATGAGTTTAGGCTAAATGGATTTTTCGTTACATTGCCCTTGTAGCTCAGTCGGTAGAGTGCATCCTTGGTAAGGATGAGGTCACCAGTTCAATCCTGGTCAAGGGCTCCAGAAATTTTTCCACATTCGTGTACAGAAGACCCGCAGGCCAAGAGCCATGCGGGTCTTCTGATTTTTGCGCATCCAGCTACGTCCATCAAAGTGGGCACTTTTGAAATTGTAAATTCTCATCTTTGGAGTGAGACAAAAGGATATAAATGTGCTATGATATAGTCGTAATATGAAACTTTTGGGTCTATTTTTGCGTCTATATAGATAATGAAACAGTTAGACAAACTTGAATTTGTAGGGATAATTGAGATGATTATTTTAATTACTGGAGCATCGCATACAGGCAAAACTGCACTTGCTCAAAAACTGCTTGAAAAATATAAATACCCATATCTTTCAATAGACCATCTAAAAATGGGTTTAATTCGTAGCGGCAACACAGAACTTACCCCTATGGATGATAATGAATTAACTGAATACTTGTGGCCTATTGTTCGTGAAGTGATAAAAACCGCTATTGAGAATAAGCAGAACTTAATTGTCGAAGGCTGCTATATTCCGTTTGACTGGCAAAATGACTTTAGCTATGACTATCTTGAAAACATCAAATATTTTTGCATTGTAATGAGTGAGGAATATATCAGAAACCACTTTGCTGACATAAAAAAATATGCAAATGCTATTGAAAATCGTTTGGATGATGAATTGTGCACAATGGAGAGTGTATTGGAAGACAATGCAGAAATGTTAGCCCTTGCACAAATGTATAATGTGAAATATATACTTATTGAAGATAAGTACGAAATCAAAATCGAGTTATAACGATAGGTTCCAATTTGAGGAGGTGTTTGTAGTAGTGAGAAACATTGGCATATACGAAAGAACAAGTGAATTGATAAGTCAACTGACAGGCGTATGGGAAGAATCTGTAAAAGCAACCCATTTGTTTCTATCAGAGTCAGAAATTGCTGAAATAAAGTCCTATATTCCAACGGCTTTACAGGAGATTTCCCATTTGATAGTCTCCGAGAATGAAGACGGCTTCCCTGTTGGTTTTATAGGCATAGAAAACAGAACGATTGAAATGCTCTTTATTTCACCAGAATACCGTGGAAAAGGTATAGGAAAGGAATTCATTCAGTATGGAATTGAAAGATTTTCTATCAATGAAGTCACTGTAAATGAGCAAAACCCACAGGCCATCGGCTTTTATGAACATATAGGTTTTATGGTTTATAAAAGAACCGACTTGGATGAGCAAGGCAGACCATACCCGTTGCTTTATATGAAACGATAAATTCCAACTTGGTGAATTGAATACTGACCGATAGGGGCGAGGTTGAAATACACCTTACCCCTTTTCATTTGCCTATGGGCATTCATAGAAAATGAATAAAAAGGTCAGTTATACACACCAATACTTATCTCGGACAGAGAGTTTCCTAAAAAGTGAAAATAGCCATTTTTTCGATGATTACAGCTGCTGCAGAAGCTTTGGGGGAGGGGTATGAGTAGGGTGTATGAAGAAAGCGTCTGGGAACGAAGCTCCGTGAGCTGTGTAAGCAGAAAAAGCTCACTCAGGAGGAGGTCGCCGCGCTTTCCGGATTTTCCATCCAGCATATGGGGGATATTGAGAGAGGACAGGCCAATCCGACCCTTGCCTATCTGGTCAAGCTGGCTGAAGTGATGGGGTCAGCCTGCCGGAACTGTTTTCAGGGGGAGAAAAGCCTGAACCAGATATTGCACAAATGCGGCTGGAGCAGGCAATAGCATGAACGGAGAGACTGCACTACCTTTGTCCGCCCGCAGCGAAGCGGAGGGCGGTGGCTCGTGTCGCAAGAATCCGAGAAAATAAGATCTTTTCGTGCTGGCAAGGAAATGGGCGATTTTGGGAGGGAGTGTACTCAAGTACATGACCGACCAAAATCGCACAATGACGCAGCCAGCGCGGAAAAGGCTGTTTTTGACGGAGACTTGTGACAATATCAAGACTACCAAAG
>JAFQED010000009.1 GCA_017415765.1 Desulfovibrio sp.
AGTTCTATGCCGAGCAGCTTGTGCAGCGCGGGCATAACTTTGCCATTGTGGACGAGGTGGACTCCATCCTCATTGACGAGGCCCGTACTCCCCTCATCATCTCTGGCGCGTCAGAGGAATCCGTTGGTATGTACCGCAATATAGACCAACTGGTTCGCAAACTCACACCAGAACACTACAGTATTGACGAAAAAGCCCGCTCTGCCTCCCTGACTGATGCCGGTGTGGCCCGCTGTGAGGAGCTGCTTGGCCTAGACAATCTTTTTGACCCGGCTCACATCACGGCCCAGCACCATATTTTGCAATCGCTCAAGGCTCACTGCATTTTCCGGCGGGATGTGGATTATATCGTGCAGAATGACCAGGTGGTCATCGTGGACGAGTTCACCGGCCGCCTGATGGAAGGACGCCGCTATTCCGACGGTCTGCACCAGGCCCTTGAAGCCAAGGAAGGAGTGACCATCGCCGCAGAAAACCAGACACTGGCAGCCATCACCTTCCAGAACTATTTTCGCCTTTACGGCAAGCTGGCAGGCATGACCGGTACGGCCGATACCGAAGCGGTAGAATTTCAGCAAATATACAATCTTGAGGTCATTTCCATCCCCCCCAACAAGCCCATGATCCGCAAGGACTTTCCTGACCTTATCTACCGCTCGCGGCAGGAAAAGTTTGACGCCATCGTGGAATCCATTGTTGCACTGCACAAGGCGCAGCAGCCGGTGCTGGTAGGCACCATTTCCATCGAAACCTCGGAAATGCTCTCCCGCCGCCTCAGCAAGCTGGGTATCCCCCACAATGTGCTCAATGCCAAGCAGCACGCCAAGGAAGCCGAGATCGTGGCGCAGGCCGGGCAAAAGGGCAAGGTGACCATTGCCACCAATATGGCTGGCCGTGGGACAGACATCGTGCTGGGTGAAGGTGTGGTGGAACTGGGCGGTCTGCATATCCTTGGTACGGAACGGCACGAAAGCCGCCGCATCGACAATCAGTTGCGCGGTCGCTCCGGCCGCCAGGGAGACCCTGGCTCTTCCCGCTTTTACCTTTCGCTGGAAGATGACCTGATGCGCCTTTTTGGCTCGGAGCGCATTGCCGGCATCATGGAAAAGCTGGGACTGCGCG
This sequence comes from Desulfovibrio sp., assembly GCA_017415765.1. GTDB lineage: Bacteria > Desulfobacterota > Desulfovibrionia > Desulfovibrionales > Desulfovibrionaceae > Desulfovibrio. The sequence goes on from JAFQED010000009.1 coordinate 1,123, forward strand.
ATGGTGAGGCCATTGAAAACGCCATGGTCACCCGTGCGGTGGAAAGTGCCCAGAAACGGGTGGAAGCCCACCATTTTGAAATCCGCAAGACCCTGCTGGACTATGACAACGTCATGAACCAGCAGCGTGAAGTCATTTACACTCTGCGCCGCGAACTGATGGTAGAGGACGACCTCTCCCCGGTACTGGAAGAATTTATGGGCGATGTGCTGGATGATGCCTACGGCGCGCTCTCCGGTCAGCGCGGCGATGCTCTGAAAGAACAGGAAGAAGCCACGCTGGGTCGGCTGCGCGATGTCTTCAATCTTGACCGTGTCCTGTCGGACAAGACTACGCTCCCCACACGCGAGGAAACCGAAGCGCATATCCGCGCCATGCTGGACGTGCTGCAAGCCGATACCGGCGAAAGCTACCGCGAAATCGTGCGCTACTTCCTGCTGGAAGAGCTTGACCGCTGCTGGAAGGAGCATTTGCGGAATATGGACGCCCTGCGTGATGGCATTGGTCTGCGTGGGTATGGGCAGCGCGACCCCAAGCTGGAATACAAGCGAGAAGGCTTCTCCATGTTCCAGGATATGCTTTTCCAGATACGCGAAGGGGCCTTCAGGGCCTTAACGCGGGTTCGTGTGCAGCGGGCCAGCCCAGAGGAAGAAGCCTACGCCGCTGCCGCTAGCGAGGCTGTTGCGCAGGAATTTCGTCACAAAGAGGAACCTGCCAACATCTCCTATTCTGGCGGCGACACTGGTGGGGCAGAACGTCAGCCCGCCAAGGCTACGCCGCGCATAGGGCGCAATGATCCCTGCCCATGTGGCAGCGGTAAAAAATACAAAAAATGCTGCGGCATGGGCAAGTAGCCGCGCCATGCCCCCCCTTTTTTCCCATTTTCAGGACGTGGAGGCCCATCTTGCCAAGATGGGCCTCTTCCATCAGGATTTGCGGCTTGAACGCATGGAACGTGCCTTGGCTGTCCTGGGACTGAGTGGCTCATCCAGACTGCCTTTCAGGGTTGTTCAGATATTGGGAACCAACGGTAAAGGATCCACAGCGGCTTTCCTGGACAGTCTGGCCCGACAGCACGGCTGCAGAACAGGACTGTACACCTCACCGCATTTTGTGTCCCCTGCCGAGCGTATCCGTATTAACGGCCAGCCTGTATCGACCGCCCTGTGGGCTGCGTCTGCCAATAAAATCATGGCAGCAGTCCCGGAACTGACCTATTTTGAATTTTTAACAGTTCTGGCTTTGCTGCTGTTTCGGGATGCCAGGGCCGACCTGGTCATTCTGGAGGCTGGCCTGGGCGGTCGTCATGATGCCACCACAGCCGTGGCAGCCGACCTGCTCTGCTTCACGCCCGTGGCTCTTGACCATTGCGATGTACTCGGCCACAGTTTGTACGAAATTGCCACCGACAAGGCCGCAGCTATCCGTTCTGCGGCTCCTGTCTGTACGGCGGTGCAATTTCCCCAGGTGGCCGCAGTTTTGCGCCAAGCTGCAAGCAGGCACAATGCCCCGCTGGAGGAAGCCCCTCCCCTGCCGTCCGAAGTTGGCAGACTGGGCCTTGCCGGGACACATCAGCGCGGCAATGCCGGGCTGGCCCTTGCCGCATGGCGCAAGCTGGCCCCCTTGCTGGGCCGTGAAGCTGGCACCCCCCAAAGCTGGGCCAAGGCCCTGCGCCACGCCTTTATTGCCGGACGCCTGCAAGTTGCCCCTGCCACGCCAGAGCGTCCCGCCCTCCTGCTTGACGGCGCACATAATCCCCATGGCATGAATACCTTGGTTGCGGCCCTGAAAAGCGGATTGCCAACCGCATCCCCGCCGCAGGCGGTAATTTTCTCCTGCCTTGCAGACAAGGACTGGCCAACGTCAGCACGTATGCTCAAGGCCGCCTTACCGCCGGACTGTCCCGTTTTTGTCCCCGGACTGGACAATCCCCGTGCCGCCGACCCTGCGGGGGTGTGCCGCTTTTGGAATACCTTGCCGCGTGGCGGCCATGCCCAGGTACAAGACGGCCCACATGCTGTGCAGAAGGCCCTGGCCCGTGCTGCAGCGGCCAGATCTCACACACAAGATACACGGGCTGACACAGGGCCTGTCCTTGTCACCGGCTCGCTCTATTTGCTGGCCGAGGTCTTTGCCCTGTACCCTCGCCTGCTTGTCGCGCCCCATATCAAGCCGAATGTCATACCGACTGGCCTACCGCAAAACACGCCCGAAGCCAGCCCAAGAAAGGATAAAATATGAATCAGCAACCCAACTATACACCACGCTCCGCGTGGGAAAGCTGTGCCGAACCGGCCCAATACGAGGCTGTGGAGACCTTTGCCAAACGCTATCTGGATTTTATCAGCCAGTGCAAGACGGAACGCGAAACCATCGCCTATGTCCGGGAACGTCTGCTCCAGGCCGGTTACGTTGAAAAGTTCTCTCCCGATGCCCCCTGCCTTTTTCGCCAGCTGCGCGGCAAGGCCCTGTTTGCCGTACGGCGTGGCTCTGCTCCTCTTGAACGGGGGCTCTCACTTATTGCCGCCCATGCCGATACCCCCCGGCTGGACTTCAAGCAACGTCCCCTTATCGAACAGCCCGGCGTAGCACAGGCTAAAACACATTATTACGGTGGCATCCGCAAATATCAGTGGCTGGCACGACCGTTGGCCCTGCACGGTGTCGTTGTGCGCGACAATGGCGAGTGTGTTCAGGTGACTGTAGGGGAAAAGCCGGACGAGCCGGTTTTCTGCATTGCGGATCTTTTGCCGCATCTGGCCCAGAAGCAAGCCCAACAGACAGTCAGTGATGCCTTTGAGGGCGAAAAGCTCAATATCATCCTTGCCCACCGACCCAAGACAGACAGGCAGGATGGGGAGACCGCTGACACGTCAGACAGCACGGGCAAGGATGCCATCAAGGCCAGTCTGCTGGACTGTCTGCACAAAAAATACGGTATTGTGGAAGAAGACCTTATCAGTGCCGAACTTCAGGCAGTACCCGCCGGGCCAGCCCGTTTTGTGGGTTTTGACAAGGCCTTGCTGGGCGGTTACGGTCAGGATGACCGCATCTGCGTTTTTACCGCACTGGAAGCCCTGCTTACGGCCACACCCGGAGAAGGGCATATGGCCCTGATGCTCTGGGATAAGGAAGAAATCGGCTCCGATGGTGCCAGCGGCGCATCGTCACGCTTTTTCCAGTACTGTGTGGAAGACCTGGCCCGCGTGTGGGCTGCTGACACTCCGGCCTCGCATATCCTGCAAAACAGCCGGGCCATTTCGGCTGATGTTCATGCGGCCTTTGACCCGGACTTCCCCGAAGTCCATGAAAAGCAGAATGCCGCCCAACTGGGTTTTGGGCCATGCTTTGCCAAATACGGTGGTTCACGCGGCAAGTACAGTGCCAGTGAGGCTGATGCAGAATACCTTGCCTGGCTGCGGGGCATCTTCAATACCCGTGGTATCCCGTGGCAGGCGGCCGAGCTGGGCAAGGTGGATCAGGGCGGCGGGGGTACTGTGGCACTCTTCCTGGCGGCCTACGGTATGCAGGTCATTGACCTTGGGCCAGCCCTGCTCTCCATGCACAGTCCGTTTGAGCTGGCCAGCAGTGTTGACCTGTATGCGACATGGCAGGCCTATACGGCTTTTTTGGAAGCCTGATCACAATCCCAGCCATAGCGCGTATTTCAGCAGGGCAAAACCCGCTTGCACCTGAAACCGTTTTGCGCGATACTCGCTGGCCGAATCCACAAGGGGGCTGCAACCATGCAGAACATCAAGAAAGTCGTGCTTGCCTATTCCGGCGGGCTGGATACATCCGTCATCCTCAAATGGCTCATGGAAACCTACAAGTGCGAGGTCATCACCGTCACGGCTGACCTTGGCCAGCCAGAAGACCTTTCCGGCGTGGAGGAAAAAGCCCTCAAAACCGGTGCCAGCAAGGCCTATGTGCTTGACCTGCGTGAGGAAATGGCCCGTGACTTTGTCTTTCCCATGCTGCGGGGTGCGGCCATTTATGAAGGACGCTACCTGCTGGGGACATCCATTGCCCGGCCGCTCATAGCCAAGGCACTGGTGGATGTGGCCCGCAAGGAAGGGGCCGATGCCATTGCCCACGGTGCCACCGGTAAGGGCAACGACCAGGTGCGCTTTGAATTTGCTGCCAATGCCCTTGCCCCTGACCTCAAGGTCATTGCCCCGTGGCGCGAGTGGGATCTCATGTCGCGCACGGCTCTGACCGCCTTTGCCGAAAAACACGGTATCTTCATTTCCAGCGAGGCCAAACGCTACAGCATGGATGCCAACATGCTGCACACCAGCTTTGAAGGCAGCGAACTGGAACAGCCCGGCAATGAACCCCATGCCTCTTGCCATCAGCGGTGCGTACCGGTGGAGGAAGCCCCGGACACCCCCGAAATCGTCAGTGTAGAATTTGAACGCGGCAATCCTGTGGCCGTCAACGGGGAACGCCTCTCCCCCTATGAAATCATCCGCACATTGAGCGAAATTGCCGGACGTAACGGCATTGGCCGTGATGACATGGTGGAAAACCGTTTTGTGGGCATGAAGTGCCGTGGCGTGTACGAAAATCCGGCCGGGACCCTGCTCTACAAGCTGCAACGCGACCTTGAGGGCATCTGCCTTGACCGGGAACTGCTGGGCATCCGCGACATGCTGGCCGTGCGCTACTCCCAGTGCGTCTATAACGGCTTCTGGTATTCGCCCGAACGTGAGGCCATGCAAGCCTTTATGGACAAGGCACAGGAAACCGTCAATGGTACCGTCCGCGCCAAGCTCTACAAGGGCGGTGTCTGGCCCCTGGCCCGCGTCTCGTCCACCTCGCTCTTTTCCGAAGACCTTGCCACCTTTGAAGAAGGCGGCGACTATGACCATAAGGACGCGGCAGGCTTTATCCGGCTCAACAGTCTGCGTCTGCGTCTGTACGCGGCCATCAAGGACAGGCTTGGCCGCTAGGCCTCCCGTATCCGAACGGCCTCGCCCCGCTTTTGGTGGCGGGGCCTTTTTGCCAGTAAGAGGAAAGGCATGAAAACCAATCAAAGCTGGGGGGGGACGTTTCAGCCAGGGCCCCAAGGAAGCCGTTGCCCAATACACAGATTCGCAACGCTATGACCGCACCCTCTACGCGCAGGACATCCGCGCTTCGCAGGCCCATGCCCGTATGCTGGGGCGTCAGGGGGTTATCAGCCCTGCCGAGGCCGATACCCTTGTCCGGGGGCTGGATGATGTGCGCGCCGAAATAGAAGCTGGCAGCTTTGTCTGGAAGCCGGAACTGGAAGATGTACACATGAACATCGAAGCCCGCCTGACGGAGCTGGTGGGCGAGGTGGGCAAAAAACTGCACACCGGTCGCAGCCGCAACGATCAGGTGGGGCTGACCTTCCGTCTGTTTGTGGCCGACTGCCTTGACCTCTGGCAAGCCCGGTTGGTCGAGCTTTGTACGGTGCTGACACACCGTGCCAAGCAACACCGCGATGCCATCCTGCCCGGCTGCACCCATTTGCAACCAGCCCAGCCAGTGAGCCTGGCTCACCATCTGCTGGCCTACGCCTGGATGTTCCGGCGCGATCACCAGCGCATTGGCAGCAGCCTGGAGCGGGTGCGCGTTTCCCCGCTGGGGGCAGCGGCCCTGGCCGGTACCACCTATCCCCTCGATCCGCCATCGGTGGCGGCGGAAGTGGGCTTCGGGGCGGTATATCCCAACTCCCTGGATGCCGTCTCCGACCGTGATTTTGTGCTGGAAGCCCTGTTTGATGCCTCCTGTATCATGATGCACCTTTCGCGTCTGTGCGAGGAAATCATCCTCTGGGCCAATCCCGCTTTTGGCTTTGTGCGCCTACCGGACAGTTACGCCACAGGTTCTTCCATCATGCCGCAAAAAAAGAATCCAGACGTAGCGGAATTGATGCGCGGTAAGACCGGACGGGTCTATGGCTCACTGACCGCGCTGCTTACCATGATGAAGGGGCTGCCGCTGGCCTATAACCGTGATATGCAGGAAGACAAGGAAGGCTTTCTGGACACCCACGCCACAGTGGAGGCATCACTCCGCCTTATGGCTGGCATGTTGGAAGAGCTGGGCTTCAATACGAATCGTATGCGTGAAGCCTGCAAGGCGGGCTTCCTGAATGCAACGGAATTGGCTGATTATCTGGTGGGCAAGGGCTTGCCTTTCCGCACGGCCCATCACGTCACCGGACAGGCCGTGGCCTTGGCCGAAAGCCAGGGCAAGGGGCTGGAAGATCTGGATCTACCAACCCTACAGACCTTGGAACCGCGCATTGAGGCCGATGTCCATGCAGTGCTGGACTACGCAGCCGCTGTACAGCGGCGTGAAACCCTAGGGGGCACTGGCCCGCTTTCCGTTGCCCGCCAGATTGATGAGCTGGGACACTGGCTGGCAGGACAGCAGGAGTCGGTATGAGCACGTCATCCCTCTCCCCGCAGGGGACGAATCCTGACGCTGCCAATTCTGGCGGACAGGAGACTACTGCCCGAAAGAAGCGCAAGATCCCGTGGCTGGTTTGGGCCATACTTGTTTGGGGGGGGATCACCTGGCTGCTGTGGGGATTGATGATGCGGCCAGAAATCCCGCCTTTGAAGGAAGGTCTGCTGGCTTTGGCGGGAACAGTTCCGCCCGCCATCGGAACAGCTTTTGGGACTGACATACCGACTGACAGTTGGACGCGAGACTATCAGGCCCATCTGCTGGCAGGAGAAAAGAAACACACTGACCCGGCCCACAGGGACGCCCACAGGGTCCTTTGCATCAGGGAGGCTATCCAGGCCAACCGACTGGACGTGGCTTGCGCCACTGCCCGCAGCATAGAAGGCCCGGCCAAACGCGATGAGGTCATGGTCGATCTCATCCCTCTGGTGGCCACAGACTGCCAGGGACTGCCCCTTGCTGTCTGGACATCCCTGACCCTGCACAGCAAGGAAGCTAAGATCCCGATACACAAGCTGCTCAATGAACGCTGGGACGAATGTCCTCGCTGAAACACCCCGGCGCAACAGGAGTCCGCATGAGCCACGCTTCCTACTCCTGGCCTCACTGGCTTGGTGCAACGCGCATTGATGACGCCAGTCTGGGCGCAGCCTATGAGGCAACCCCCGCTGCACAGCGGGCTGCACTCAAAACAGGCTTGGCATTGGGGCATATGCACTTTGGGCAAAGCCTCGGTACGGTCTTCACAAGGCGCAGTGACCGGCATCTGGGCTTCTGGCAGCAGGAACAGCGTATGCCCGCCCACTGGGCATTGGTGTGTATCAGTCCCTCTTACAGTGCAGCAGCCCGTCTGGCAGCGGCCTGTTTGCCCGCCCTGCTGGCCGATGTCCCTCTGCTGGGCGTGGCCTGTGTGGGTGGGAAGCCACAGCCCTCGGCACTGGTTTGCCTTGAGCTCTGCGGGGTAGAAGACATTTTTGCGCTGGAGATCGATGCAGGAATAAAGCTTCTCCAGTCCCTTCCGAGCAACAGAGGTCGCCTTGTCCTCCTGCACAGTGGGGAGCTGACACAGCTGGCCCACCTGGCGCGTGATTTGCGCATACCCTGCTTTGAGGAAGCCGCACCACCTCGTCTGCTGCTCAAGGATCCCGCTGCCTTTGACGCGGCTCTGCTGGACTTTGCCCACGGAAGCCCTGTCCCTGCTGCTCCCACTGAAGGTACGACAGACGAGACCACAATGGCAGATGCCGTGTATATGGTAAAGCCATCTCTAGCCACACCTACGGACGGCCCTTCTACCGCTGCAACTCTGCCCCCTCTTGTGCTGACGCCCGGCTGTGAGGGCTTTTGGCTGCATCAGGGCTTGACAGCAGACTTTTTCACCCTTGTGCAGCGCAGCTTCGGCCCGCTGCCCCTGCCCCCCCTTTACCTTTGAGCGAGGCTCGCCATGCCAGCCATTGACGACATCCGCAATATCGGGATCATCGCCCATATTGATGCGGGCAAAACCACTCTTTCAGAACGAATGCTCTTCTACAGCCGCAAAATCCACCGCATGGGTGAAGTCCATGACGGAGCAGCCACCATGGATTATCTGCCGGAAGAGCAGGAGCGCGGCATTACCATCACCTCGGCCTGCACCACCTGTCAGTGGAGGGACAAGACTATCAACCTGATTGATACCCCCGGCCATGTGGACTTTACCATAGAAGTGGAACGCTCACTGCGGGTATTGGACGGAGCTGTGGGGGTCTTTTGCGCCGTTGGAGGAGTAGAGCCACAGTCCGAAACAGTCTGGCGACAATCCGAGGGCTTCCGCGTCCCCAAAATCGCTTTCATCAATAAACTGGACAGGATCGGGGCAAATTTTGAAGCTGTGCTTGACGCCATGCACAGCCGCCTTCAGTGCAATCCCGTTCCCCTCACCATCCCACAGGGACAGGGCGAAGATTTCACAGGTGTCATCGACCTCCTTACCGAGGAAAGTTTGCACTTTGACCCGGCAGATCAGGGGAGTACCGTCCTTCGCAGTCCCCTGGACGAGGAGACAGCAGCCTTCGCTGCCCCGTGGCGCGAGCAGATGCTGGAAAAACTGGCCGAGTCTGATGAAACTTTTCTTGAGTTATGGATGGAGGGGAACTTCGATCGACAGGATATACTGGCAGCCCTGCGCCGGGCCACACTGGCCCGCAGCCTGACGCCGGTATTCTGTGGTTCGGCTCTGCGCAACAGCGGGGTGCAGCCCCTACTGGACGCCGTGTGCGATTTACTGCCCGCCCCCGTTGATGTCCCTGCCCCGTTCGCCCGCCTTGCCGATGGCACTGAAAGCCCGGTCCCAGCAGATCCGGCAGCCCCAATGGTAGCACTGGTCTTCAAGGTGCTGGTGGAAAATGGCCGTAAGCTGGCCTTCATGCGGCTCTATGCCGGCCAGTTCCGCGAGGGAGACAGCCTCCGTAATGCAGCCCGTAAACAGGATGACCGGGTAGGACGTATTTTCCGCCTCCATGCCGACAGACGCGAGCAGCTTGATGCAGCGAGAGCGGGCGACATCGTTGCCGTGGTAGGCCTGCGCGGGGCGCACACCGGGGAAACATACACCGCACGAGGGCATGAGCTGATTCTGGAAGCCATTGATGCCCATGCCCCGGTACTGACCCTGGCATTGGAGCCACGCAATGCCGATGAGGGCAAGGTGCTGGACGATGCCTTAGCCCGCTATCTGGAAGAAGACCCCACCCTGCGTTCTTCTGTTGATGAGGATTCGGCAACACGGATGCTTTCTGGCATGGGAGAGCTGCACCTTGAAGTCCTGCTTGAACGGATGCGGCGCGAATACGGCATCAGCCCCCGTGTGGGACAACCGCAGGTCGTCCTGCGTGAAACTATCCGCAAAGAGGCCGGGGCTGAGGCACTCTTTGACCGCGAACTCGGCAAGGAACGCCATCAGGGTGAGGTGCATCTCAATGTGTCTCCCCGACCGCGCAACGCGGGTAACAGCGTACAGGTAGGAGATTTTTTACCCACAGATCCGCAAGAATCCCGCAAGATTTTACCCCCCGCCCTGCTGGAGGCCGCATTGGATGGTATTCGTGATGGCTTGCAAAGCGGGCAGCTGACTGGCTGGCCCGTGGTAGATGTAGCCGTGACCCTGACCAATGTGCAGCGTACAGAAGGCCTGACTACTGCTCCCGGCTGCCATATGGCGGCAGGTCAGGCCCTGCGTGACGCTCTGGCTGCAGCTACGCCTGTGACGCTGGAACCCATCATGCGTGTGGAAATCAATGTGCCGGAAGACTTCCTTGGTCCTGCCATCAGCCTGTTCAATACTGCTGGTGGCAAGGTGGAAGACCTGGCTGACCATTCCGGCCGCAAGCTGCTGCGGGGCACTGCCCCCTTGCGACGTCTGTTCGGCTTCTCCACTTCCCTGCGTTCGGCAACCCAGGGACGGGCCGGACTGGTGCTGGCCTTTGACCGTTTTGACCTGCCCTGAGCCATGACAATAGCCAGCCCCCGTGCCAAGAAAAGCCTGGGTCAGCATTTTTTGCGGCATGAATCCATCTGTCTGCGTATTGCAGCCCTGCTCCAACCCCGCGAGACTGACCATATTCTCGAAATAGGCCCCGGCCCCGGTGCCTTGACCCGTGCCCTGGAGGCCGGCCCACACGCCAGCCTGCTCCTACTGGAAAAAGACCGCCACTGGGCAGTGGAACGCCAGCGGCTGGGAGGGGCAAACACCCGGGCCATCCTGATGGATGCCCTGCGCTTTGACTGGCGGCGTCTGGATGCGGCCCATCCCTGTAAGATTATTGGCAACCTTCCCTATAATGTGGCATCTCCCCTGATTTGGGATATTTGTTCACAGGCCACAGGGTTGGTACGGGCTGCCTTCATGGTACAAAAGGAAGTAGGCCAGCGGCTGGCTGCCAGGCCGGATAGCGGCCAGTACGGTACGCTTTCTGTCTGGGTGCAGAGTTACACACGCCCCCGTATGGAATTTATTGTAGGGCCGGGAGCCTTCAGCCCACCGCCCAGGGTGGATTCAGCTGTGCTTTCCTTTGAGCCTCTGCCCCTTGCCGACAGGCCCCGTTATCCCCGCGCCCTGGGTCGCCTCCTGCACATTGTCTTCCAGCAACGGCGCAAGCAGTTGGGGAGCATCTTCCGCAAGGGGGGGATGGGATTCATGCTGGAAGCACTGGAAGCCATCGGCCTCTCTCCGCAGCTTCGCCCGGAAAACCTCACACCAGCGCATTTCGGCTCTCTTGCTACTTTTTTTGCCCGAAGCCTTGACAATAGCCATTAAAAGAGTTGAGACTGAAAGCACTTGTCTGGCGGCAGCATAGTGGGACTTGTCCCATGATTCTCAAGGTCGTGCTGTCGTCATTTGTAATCGTTGAGGAGGAAAACTGATGACGAAAGCAGATCTGGTTGACAAGATCGCAGCCAAGGCCAACGTGACCAAGGCTGCCGCCGAGCGTTCCCTGAATGTTTTTCTTGCTTCACTGGAAGAGGGCCTGATCAGGGACGGCAAAATTACCCTGAGTGGCTTCGGTACCTTTGCTGTGGAAAGCCGCAAGGCGCGTCAGGGGCGTAATCCCCGCACCGGCGAAACTCTGACCATCCCCGCCTGTAAGATGGTCAAATTCCGCCCTGGCAAGACGCTCAAGGACATCCTGAACTAAAATGACTTGGATCTGCAAAGGTGCGTAGCAAACCTCCTGGATGGCCGGTGCAGGTATCACAAACATCAACATGAGGGATGTTTGTCCTCCCTTATGGGCATGCGGGTATAGCAGACTTGCACTGCGGCGGCTTTGGCCGCCGTTTTGCCAGTGTCGCCACAAGTTTTTGGTATTTCAGCTTGCCTTTTGTAAATAAAGGGGCTATGAATTCTTTTCTATTTTTGCCGTTGCAGTATTATTTGCTGCCATGGCCGTAAAGGGGGTGATTTCCTTGCCCGGAGTTTTTCTTAACGATGATGACTATAATTTTGACATCGCCCTGCGCCGCTTCAAGAAGCAGGTGGAAAAAGCTGGTATTCTTTCCGAAATGAAGAAGCGTCAGCACTACGAAAAGCCCAGCGTGATGCGCAAAAAGAAGAAGGCTGCTGCCCGCAAGCGTCTGATGAAAAAAATCAGAAAAATGAGCATGGCCTAATTTGTCAAACATTTACAGGCTGCGGGGAATCTTCGGATTTCCCGCAGCCTGCGCTTTCCCACCCTTCACCCTCCCACCGCCATGAGTCTGTTTGAACGTATTGAAAAAGAATATATCGAAGCCTACAAGGCCAGAGATACCCTGCGCCTTGGTGTGCTGCGTCTCCTGAAAACCTCGGTCAAGAATAAACTGGTAGAGTTGAAACGCCCCGGCGGCAGTCTTTCAGATGCCGAAATGCTGGATGTCATCATCAAGGAGGGCAAACAGCGACAGGATTCCATAGAACAGTTCAAGGCCGCCAATCGTCCCGACCTGGCAGACAAGGAAACCGCCGAACTCAGCATCCTGCAGGACTATCTGCCCAAAGCTCTCAGCGCGGAAGAACTGGACGCCGTTATCGCCGCTACCATTTCGGAGCTCAAGGCCACCAGTCCACGGGATATGGGTCGCGTCATTGCAGCCATTATGGCGGCCCACAAGGGGCAGGTGGATGGCAAGGCCCTTTCCGAAGCTGTCAAGGCACGGCTGACAGCCTGATCGGTCGCATGATCCATCCGCGCACACTACAGGCCCTGGAGTTCGGCAAGATCGTCGAACACCTGGCCACACTCTGCTGTTCCGGTGCCGGGCGCGATCGCGCCCTTGCGCTGGTTCCCCTGCCCGATGCCGAATCCGTCACATGGGCCACCCGTCTGTATGAGGAAAGCAGCGTCTGGGCCGCCCAGCCGGTTGGCAATGGACGGCCCTTTGCCCTGACGGCCTTTCCCGATGTGGGGGGATTACTGAACGCCACGCACCGCTCTGCTCATAGCCCGGACGCTGATGCCTTCTGGGCCTTGGGGCAAGTGCTGCGACAAGCCAGGGACGCACACGCCTCTATCTGTGCCCCCGCAGCAGCAACACAATGGCCCAGTTTGCTGGCCCTGGCAGAAGCCACCCCCTTACCTCAACAACTGACGGCCGCACTGACCCGCTGTATTTCCGATGACGGACTTATCAAGGATGAAAGTTCCCCGGAGCTGTATCGACTGCGCGGTGAATTGCGACGTCTGCACCAGAGCTGTATGCACAAGGTCAAGGATTATGCCCTGCAATACAATATGCTCCCCTATTTGCAGGACAACTTCATGACCCTCTCCTCCGACCGCTATGTGCTGCCGCTCAAGGCCAATTTCAAAGGACGGATGCAGGGCATCATCCACGACTGGTCACAAACGGGAGAGACCTGCTACTTTGAGCCGATGTTTCTGGTGGAAATCAACAACCACCTGCAGGAGCTCAAGCACGAGGAGCGCGAGGAAGAACGCAAAGTTCTGACATACCTGCACGGCCTTCTCCAGCAGGAAATGCCCGGTGCGCAGGCCGCGCTGAACCTGCTGGCAGAGCTGGATCTCCTGCAAGCCAAACGGCGGCTGGCTGCCCTCTATGGTGGACGCAGTGTCAGTCTGTCCCCGGAGGCTGAAGGTATCCATCTGGCCGGGGCGCGCCACCCTCTGCTGGCCCTGGCCCGTACCCGCGAGGATGAAAATTCTCGTAAGGTCTCGCCTGTACGCCCGTTGGACATTACACTGCGCCCTGGAGAACGGGCATTGGTCATCACCGGTGGCAACGCTGGCGGCAAAACCGTCTGTCTGAAGACCCTCGGCCTGACAGTAGTCATGGTGCTGAGTGCCTTGCCCGTACCTGTGGAGGCCGGTTCCCATCTGCCGTGGTTTGAGCGGATGGATGCCTTCATCGGTGATGAACAAAGCCTGGATGACAATGTTTCCACCTTTACGGCGCAGATCGACCATCTGGCCAAGGCATGGAAGCATCTTGACCAAAATGGCCTCGTCCTGCTGGATGAATTTGGCGCGGGTACAGACCCGGCCCAGGGGGCAGCACTTGCGCAGGCGGTACTTGACGAACTGCTGGAAAAACATACCTTTGTTCTGGCGGCAACGCACTTCCCGGCACTCAAGAGCTATGCACTGACCCGCGAAGGAGTGCGGGCAGCTTCCATGCTGTTCGATCCCGATACCCGACGTCCGCTGTTCCGGCTGGCCTATGATCAGGTGGGGGCCAGTCTGGCCCTTGATGTTGCGCGGGAGCACAGACTGCCCGAAGCCATTATTCGTCGGGCAGAGCATTACCTGCTGCAGGATGGTCAGGACACCAGCCTCCTCCTGGAACGTCTCAACCAGTTGGCTGCCCAACGAGAGAAAGAGCTGGGCATCCTCCGGCAGGAACAGCAAAAAGCCCGGCAGGGCCTGACCAGGGTCCGTGAGCAGTTTGAACAGGAACGCGCCCGTCTGCACGATGAAGTCCGCGCCCGGGCAGCCGAGCTGATGCGGGCATGGAAGGAAGACCGCGCTACCGCCAAACAGGCCCTGAAGGAAATGTCGCGTCTGCGGGCCGGGCTGGCCCAACCTCGTGAGGATGCCGACGCAGCCTCCGATGTGCCACAGCCTGTGCATTTTGTCCTTGGTCAGACGGTGCTGCACCGCGTTTTCAACAAGAGCGGTCGGATCACCGATATGGACGAACGCCGCAAGCGGGTACGCCTTGACCTGAACGGCGTAAGTCTCTGGGCCGAAATGAAGGATTTACGCGCCTCCACGCAACCGGGGCAGCCGATACCTTCTGGTGCAAAAGATGTGACGCGCTTGGCATCGGATGGTTTTTCGCTGCGGCTGGACTTGCGTGGCATGCGGGCTGAACAGGCCCTGGCCGAAGTCGAGCGTTTTTTGGACAAGGCCCTGCTGGACGGGGCCTCCGAGGTGGAGGTTATCCACGGACGGGGCACCGGCGTCTTGCGCCGTCAGGTGCATGATATGTTGCGGGCCAATACTGCGGTAGAGCGTTTTGCCCTTGCCCCAGAGGATAGAGGCGGCGATGGCATGACCATTGTCAGCTTGCGCTGATCCCGCAGGGACAGGTCAAGGCGTACCAATCAGGCCGGTCTGACTGCCTTTTGTGCGGCCGACCATGCCGGAGCACTGCCATGCGATCCAGGGATGCCATCCGCGCCATTAAGGAAAAACTGAGCCTCGTGGACATAGTGCGCCGCTATGTGGAGCTGAAATCCAATGGGCCGCGCCTTGTGGCCCCCTGTCCGTTCCATCAGGAGACCAAGCCTTCCTTTTCCGTCAACCCGGAACAGGGACTGTTCTACTGCTTTGGCTGTCAGGCATCTGGCGATATTTTTGACTTTTATGCCCGTATCAACGGGCTGGACTTCAAGGAGACTCTTGAACACCTTGCCGCTGAGGCTGGTATCAGCATCCAACGCGGGACACATGATACCCGGCAGGCTGGAGCAGAACGCCATCAGCGTTCCGCGCGGCAGCAGATGCTGCGCATGTATGAGCTGGCGGCCAGCCACTTTGCTGCGTCCCTGCGTGGAAACGATGGCGCAGAAGCCCGCACCTATGTGGAAAAACGGGGACTGAGCCAGGAAATTGTGGAACGCTTTGGCCTTGGCTGGGCCAAACGGGACTGGCAATCCCTGGCCGATGCCATGCGGCGGGCGGGCTTTAATCCTAGCCTTGCCAGTGAGGCCGGTTTGCTGGGGCAATCCGGTCAGGGGCGTTTTTACGACCGCTTTCGTGGTCGGCTGATCTTTCCCATCAAAAATCTTTCCAGCCAAATCATTGCCTTTGGCGGTCGCATCATCGGGGATGAGGACGAGGCAAAATACATCAACAGTTCCGATTCGCCCATTTACAAAAAGGGAGACCATCTTTACGGCCTGGCACAGGCCCGGCGCGGCATCAGTGCCAAAGGCCGCGCCCTGCTGACCGAAGGCTACATGGACGTGCTGACCCTGCACCAGTTTGGCTACGATAATGCCGTGGGTGTGCTTGGCACGGCCCTGACGCCGGAGCAGATAAAACGGCTTTCGGGTTTCACCTCGCACCTAATCCTGCTTTTTGACGGCGACCGGGCAGGACGAAAGGCAGCCCTGCGTTCTTGCGAAATGCTGCTCACACGCGGGCTTTCCTGCAATGTGGTGCTGATGCCCGAAGGAGAAGACATTGACAGCCTTCTGCGCAGACAGGGGGTGGAGGCCTTTGAAGGTCTGCTGGCCGCTGCCCCTGATGGATTGCGCTTTTGTGTAGATGTACTCCGCGCCCTGGCCCCACGAGAAACCGTGGAATGGGCACGCAATTTCATCAGCCATGTGGAGGTGCCAGAACTGGTCAGCCTGTATGCCTCCAGTCTGGCGCAGCACCTGCATCTCTCGGAAGAAGTTTTCCGGGGGGGACTGGCTGACCGCAAGGCTGCTGACAGGGCTGGAAAAGCCCCAGCCAGCCTCGGCAGCCGTGCCAAACAAAATATGCGCGATGTGCAGATCATGATGTACGCCGTACGTTATCCAGAGCGACTGGCAGACTTACGCGCCCTTGGGGCAGATCTGGCCCTCCAGTCGGCCAATGCGCGGCAGTTTTGGGACATTATCGAAGAATGGGGAGAGGCAGCTCCCCATTATTTGAACGAACGGCAAAAAGCCTTCTGGTACAAGGAGCGCGGCCCGGACAAGGCACCACTGGACAATGGGGACAAGGAGCTGGAAAGTCTGCGTCGCAACCTGGACACCTACTACGCATCCACGCAAAATTCCTCTGTTTTCGCTGCCCTGCGCGAGAATATGGGCAGAGGTGACTTTGCTGCGGATTTGGATTATCTTCGCGCACTCAGGGACAGCTTGGAGAAAGGGCATGAGCAATCTTAAGGATATCCAGCAGATACAATCTCTTATCGCCAAGGGCAAGGGTACCGGCTATCTGACCTTCGATGAGGTCAACAAGGCCCTGCCCATGGAAATGAGCACTCCCGAGCAGTTTGAAGAAATTATCGGCATTTTTGAACAGCTCGAAATCGCTATCGTGGACACCGAAAAGGAAGGCAAAAAGGTTACCTCGCCCCCTGCCGACTCCGATGAGGATTTGCCCGAAGGCAGCCTGAGTCTTGCCGAGGACGAAGAGTCTGCCGACTACTCCTCCCGCAGCACAGACCCGGTACGGATGTACCTGCGCGAGATGGGCGCAGTGCCCCTGCTTGACCGCGATGGTGAAGTGGTCATTGCCAAAAAGATCGAAATGGGCGAGCAGGACGTACTCTACGCTCTGGTGGAAGTGCCGGTGGCCGTGGAGGAACTGATAAACGTGGGCGAAGACCTGCGCCAGAACCGCATCAAGCTCAAGGATGTGGTCAAGACCATTGAGGAGGACGACCCCAGCGAGGACGAAATGAATCAGCGTTCCCGCGTCATCCTCCTGCTGGATGAAATCAAACAGGTTTTCAAAAAAAAGCGCAAGATATACAAGAAGCTGGATGACTGCTGCACCCTTGAACGCCGCGTGGCCGGTGCCCAAAAAGAAATCATGGCTTTCAAGGACGAGATCGTCACCCGTCTGCGTGACATCAAACTGGAAAAGACCCTCATTGACCGTATCATTGAAACGGTTGAGGACTATGTGCGCCAGATGCACAACTGCCAGCGTGACCTTTCGGCCTATATCCTTTCCACCGGCCGCACTCAGGCCGAGATACAGGCCCTTTTCGATGGTTTGGAAAAGCGCGAAATCAACCCCGCCGATGCCGCACGCGACCTCAAGCTCAGTGTAGATGAACTCTTTTCCTTCAAGGAAATGATCATCGGCAAGATCGAGATCCTGAAACGTCTGCAGGAAAAATGCTGCCACAACGTGGGAGATCTGGAAGAAGTGCTCTGGCGTATCAAACGTGGTAACATTGCTGCCATGCGCGCCAAGCAGGAACTTATACGCTCCAACCTGCGCCTTGTGGTTTCCATTGCCAAAAAGTACACCAACCGAGGTCTGCAATTCCTTGACCTGATACAGGAAGGCAACATCGGCCTGATGAAGGCTGTGGACAAGTTTGAATACCAGCGTGGCTACAAGTTTTCCACCTATGCAACATGGTGGATACGGCAGGCCATTACCCGCGCCATTGCCGACCAGGCCCGCACGATCCGTATTCCTGTACACATGATCGAAACCATCAACAAGCTCATCCGCACCTCGCGCTATCTGGTGCAGGAACTGGGGCGCGATCCCACCCCCGAAGAAATTGCCGAGCGCATGGAATACCCGGTGGAAAAGGTCAAAAAGGTACTCAAAATTGCCAAAGAACCCATTTCACTGGAGACACCCATTGGCGATGAAGAAGACTCCAGCCTTGGCGATTTCATTGAGGACAAGAAGGCCGTAGCCCCGGCTGAAGAGGTCATCAATACCAAACTCTCGGAACAGTTGGCCGCCGTTCTGGCCGACCTGACCCCACGCGAGGAGCAGGTTTTGCGGAAACGCTTTGGCATTGCAGAAAAAAGCGACCACACGCTTGAGGAAGTGGGAAAACTGTTTAACGTCACCCGTGAGCGGATCCGCCAAATCGAGGCCAAGGCCCTGCGCAAGTTACGCCACCCGGTACGCAGTCAGCCGCTGCGCTCCTACTACGAGAACTGAGGCGTGCCCTTTATGCCACTGCCCATTCTGAACATGGGGCTGAAAACAGTGCTGCTGGCATGGATGCTGGCAACCTTGCTGTATTGCCCTGTCCATGCGCGTGGCCCCCTCCTGCCACAGGGGCAAGGTGCGGTAGCTCACAATTTTGACGGCGACACGCTCAAGCTCACTGACCGCCGGGTAGTACGTCTGGCCGGTATCGATACTCCTGAACTGGGCGGTAAAAAAGATCCGCCGCAGTATCATGCCCGCGCATCACGCGACTTGCTCAACAACCTTGCCAAGGGGAAAAAGATCCATCTCTATGGCGCAGGAGAGGAGAGCAAGGATCGCTATGGCCGCATCACAGCCGAAGTCCTGCTGGATGATGGCCGTTCACTCAATGAGATCATGGTGCGCGAGGGCGCGGCCTTTGTCTATCCCCACAAGGGACAGGATCCAGAACTGCTGGAACGGCTGCTCAGTCTGCAACGGCAGGCCATTCAGCAACGCAAGGGGATGTGGGAGCATCTGCTCTCGCTGCCGGTAGCCCATCAGACCTATCTGGGAAACCGTAACTCCCAACGCTTTTTTCCGGCAGACTGCACCGAGGCCCAACGCATCAAGCCGCGCAACCGCGTCTATTTCGGCACGTTGATGGACGCATTCCTGCTTGGCTATGCACCGGCACGGGTATGCCCATTCTGGCCAACGGAGAAATAGGGTGTCCAAAAAACAGCTTGATGCCGCACAGGGTGTGGAGGCCGCCTGTATCCTCTTTCGGCTCAACAGTGGACAAAAAGCCCTTTTACGACTGGCAGGGGAAGCGGGTTTGCCTGTCACCCTCCTTTCACTGGCGGAACAGACGGCCCTGCACCAGGAATGGCTGGCCTTTGTTCATGCCGTGGTCACGGCTGGCCTTATGCAGCACGCGCCCAACAGTGTACTGGTGGGCTATCTGCGGGAAACCGGGCATTTGTTGAGAGAGGCTGTCCAGTCCACTGCTGCCGCACCGCTGACGCAACAGGAATTTGTAGATGGCCCCTTTGCTGTCCAAATGGCTCTGCTGGGTCAGGGGCGGCAGTCCGAATGTCCGGCTCTTTTCTGTCAGCGGCTGCAAGACATCCCCCAACTGCGTGAAGCCGCACAGGACAAGAGGGTGGAAGCCCGGCTGGCTGCGCTGATGGCCCTTGTCATCAGTGCTATCTGGGACAAGCTGGAAAGCTACGATATTCTATCGGATTAGAGCGAAATACCATTGAAAATACCAGCGGTAATGGGCTGAAGCGCAGAGACAGACAATAAAGCTGAGGTAGGAATGCCCTTTCTGAACGGGTCACAAATGCTGCCACACTCCCCTACCACGCAAGAGCAGCCTCCCCAAAATCTCCTGAGCCGTGACTTCCTGCTGATCTTCTGCATTGCCATGTGCAGCAACTGCTTTATTGCCGTATTCTACTGCTTTGAGCAGTGGCTTGATGCCATCACCGTGCCGCCGGCATGGCGCGGTCTGCTGATCTCCTCCCTTTTCGGCATGGTGCTGCTGTTCAGGCCAATAGCCAGTATCTTTTTTTTGCGTCGCAGCAAGCTGGCGGCCATGGCTGTCTCCATGCTTATTTTCAGCGCAACCATGCTTGGCTACCCGCTGGTGGAAAGCAGTGGCGACCCATGGATAATCCTTGCCCTGCGGATGATACAGGGGGCCGCACTGGCTGTGACATCCAGCTGCACGGTGGCCGTGCTGGTCTCCTGCATACCAGCGGGCCAGAGTGCGCGGGGCTTTGCACTCTTTTCCCTGACCCTGCTCCTGCCCTACTCCATCATTCCCGCCGTGGCTGAAAAAGTCCTGCCATTGCTGGGCGGCGAGGCTAACCTCTTTGCCCTGACTGCCCTGCTGGGCCTGCCCGCGCTGGTCATGCTCCTGCCGCTGGCCCCCCGTCTGCGCCAGCCCGATTTACCCCTCACCGATGCCAACGATCCACAGCAGGAGGACAGTTCACTCTGGCAGGCGATCCGCCATTCGGGACTGGCCCTGGTCTATCTGGCCTGCCTGACCTTTGGCACCATGACCATGACAACCATCTTTTTCATGAAAGGGCTTTGCTCGCTGACCGGAGCCGAACCGGCCATTTTTTTCTCAACCTATACCATAACCATCATGCTGGTACGCCTGATTGGCAGCCACCAGATGGACAGGTTACCCCGCTATCGGGTAACCGTACTCTGCTGTGTTCTGCTGGTCTGCTGTATGCTGGGTCTGGCCTGGGGGCCGCGCTGGCTTTTCTTTCCACTGACAGCCCTCTATGGTTTGTGTCTGGGGCTGCTCTACCCGCTGATGGCAGGGGCTATTTATGATCGCTCCACACCTGCCACACGCTCGCTCAATTCCAACATCATGATGGCGGCTTTTGATGCCAGTGGCGTCTTTGGCCCGCTGCTGGGGGGGCTAGTAGTGCAGGCCGGCCTTGGCTACCGAGGGGTGTTCACGGCTCTGGCAGTGGACATCAGCCTGTGCGGACTTTGCCTGATCCTGGATCGCCAGCGGCTGTTGCGACAGGAGGAACTCTCCCAAAAGTCTCGGTCTGACGCCAACTGAAACTCTTACCCTGTATAACCGCTATAAGCCCTGCTGCTCAATCTCGCTGCGAATCAGGCTGTAAAGCTCTGGCAGGTTTTCAACGCCCACAAGACGAAAGTCCGTACCTTCCCTACGGATGCGCCCGAGCACGGGATAGGTCTCTCCATTACCTGCATCATGGACACTGAAGGGGACAAGCCAGTCCCCAGAGACAGTGTTGGCATTGGGCAGATTGGCAGGGACAAGTCTGGCTTCACCCACCAGGCAAATTTCCTTCCGCCCGAGGGAAGCATCGCCAAAAAGGGGGGAAAACAACCCACCAGTCGATGTATGACTTGGGTCTGCCTCACGCCCGGCAAAAGCCCCGGAGCCGACCCCATCCAGCACAAAGGCCCGCGCCGCTCCCATGAGCAGGGCACGGACACTGGCCGCATCCACCCCATCGCCAGCAGCACGGGAAAAAAGCAAGGCCAGTATTGGCGGTAACTGGCTGGCCCCATCCGGCCTTGCTGCTTCGGCCGCCATAAAGTCCAGAACTTGTGCCAGGATGGTATCCACATCAACAGCCTGTGCAAAAGCTGCGCTGTCGGCAGTTTCCAATGCGCTGGCAGCGCGGGTCAGACAATGGCGCGGATCATCAGGAGCAAAATCAGGCTCAATGCCAAAGGAAGTCAAGGCAGGGAACAGGCACAGGGTAAAAACAAGTACACCCGCAAGGCTGGACTGAATGTTCATAACAGGCACTCCGGCAAGGTTCCTTTCAAAGCCAGGGGCAACCCACAACTGACAAGCACTGCCCGGGTACAGGCCCGCGCCAGTATCTGGTTGGCCTTTCCCAATACATCTCGGTACTGACGCCCCAAGGGGGTAACAGGCACAATACCGCTACCGACCTCACTGCTGACAACAGCCAGGGATGGCCCGCAGCCCTCCTCCTGCCACTGGCTGATGGTGTCGGCCAAATGCTGCACACGCTCCAAAACAGCCTCGTCCGAAAGGCCCGCAGCCAGCAAATTGGCGATCCACAGGCTGATACAGTCCAGCAGGACGACATTGCCCCCATCTTCGGCAGTGCCATAGTGGCCTGTACGGATCTCCATCAGCACAGTCAATGGCTCCAGAGATTCCTCCCTGCATTGCCAGCCCGTACCACGAGCCTCCTGGTGCAAGGCAACCCGTGCGGCCATTTCAGCATCTTCTACCCGACATGTGGCCAGATACAGCCGCCGGGGGGACTGGGCTTCGGCCCAGCGTTGTGCCAATGCACTTTTGCCACTGCGCGTGCCCCCCACAAAAAAAATACTTTCCATGCGGATCTTGTCCCACCTCAAGGCCTGACCTGGCTATCTGCCCCGTGCCCAATGGCCTGTATACCGTGTTGGGCACACCGCCGGGCAAGATCCCGCAGGACATTGGCAATGGCAAGGGCCGCAGCAGGTGCATCCAGGCCCTGACGGGTACGCCGCTCCATCCATTCTGCCAGGAAGAGCAGACTGTCCTCATCCAAAGTCTGCCCGCCAGCCTTGCGGATGTCCCCCACCAGCATACGCCGGACAGCGGCCCGCTCTTCCAGTGCGCCCCGGTAACGGGCAGAAAGACCGTCCACCCGCAGACGTGCTGTTGCCAGTTGGGGGGTATCGGCCTTGCTTTCACGCAGGGTGTCCAGTTCAAAGATGGCTTCTGTCATCTGGGCATTGATGTCCACTGCGTTCTCAGAAATCTGCTCCAGCTGCTTCAGGCGTTTGCTCAAGTCCGGCAGGGAGGCGATCCCTTCCAACGCTCCTGCCACGGTTACGCAGCGTCCGGCCAGGGCCAGCTCCATCTGGCGGGTCTGGGTAGGGGTCAGGCCGCGTGTCACGGCTGCTGCCCCCAACCCTTCAATAAAACGTTCCACATAGAGACCATACAAGCCCTGGACCATGGCCGGATGAAAGGCATAGCGCAGTAAACCAGACCGTCCTCCTTCTGCCTGTCCGGCCAGCTTCAGGCCATACCGCTGGTTAAGGCTCTGTACTCCCAGATTGAGCGTACCGCCACTCTGCCCCGGCTTATAGCGGGAAACCACATAGCCAGCCAAATCATCAATAAAGGCTGGGCGCACCCGGCTGTCCTCGCTGACTTTGGACATGGGCAATGGCAGTACATCATCCTGCCCGGCAGGCGTGACAGCCCCCTGCACGACCTGCCCTGCCAACGTCCCCGGCGCGGTGGCCGGGTGCGTTACGGAAACAGGTGGAGGTGGTGGAACTGCCCGCAACATATTGCCCATACCAGCCAGAGGGGTATCCCGTGCGATAGTATCAATGGTGTCAGCAGCCTGTTTGCGCCATGTTTCGCGTGTCTCCGGCTCGCGCGTCAGCCAGAAAGCCGTACCGGCCACCACAAGAAGGATCAGTACCGCCCACACAACCACACGGCGGCTGCCAGCCCTGTGCGGTTCTGGTTCAGGCAGACTTTCTGGGGTGGCTAATCCGGCTGTTCTCTTTTTCAAATCCATGAAAACTCCTTGCAGCTTTTACCGTGGCAATAAAGTTACCATTGCTTGTGTACACTGTGAAGTTTTTTCCAGACAGTTTCGTAACTTTTGGTAGAGATCTCACTGCGGCATCGGTTTCCCTCGATTTTTTCCAGCCAAGCAATAGAGATATTCACTTCCCTTCTGATTTTGCAAAAATTTCTATTGGTATTTCAATGATTTGGAGACAACTTTTCTTGCAAAAAATGAAATTCTCAAGCAATAACAATTATTGACGGCAATAAGAGCCAATGCTAGTGTTTGAAAACTCACTTTTTTTATGAGCTTTCATCCAACCCGTACACGGAGGAGTGTATGCCCAATTACATGTACTTCATTCTGGCCTGTGTAGCCCTTGTTGTGGGCTACATTATCTATGGCGGTATCGTGGCCCGCATCTTTGGTGCCCAGCCCGAACGCCCCATGCCAGCGTATACCCAGGCAGATGGCGTGGATTTTGTGGAAATGCCCACCTGGAAAGTCTGGCTGGTACAGCTTTTGAATATTGCCGGTGTCGGCCCGGTCTTCGGTCCCATCCTTGGCGCACTGTGGGGGCCTTCGGCTCTTGTCTGGATCGTTATTGGCAGCATCTTTGCCGGAGCTGTGCATGACTATATGTCCGGTATGCTTTCCGTGCGTTACAAGGGTGCCAACGTTCCGGAGATCGTGGGGGATAATCTTGGCAATGCCGCCAAGCAGTTGATGCGTGTCTTTGCCACAGTGCTGCTGATTCTGGTGGGGGTGGTCTTTGTGGCAGCCCCGGCTGGGCTGCTGGCCAAGCTGACCCCTGTCTGGATGGATATGAAGTTCTGGGTCGTAGTCATCTTTGCTTACTACTTCCTGGCTACCATCATGCCCATTGATGCCATCATCGGTCGTTTTTACCCCATCTTCGGGGCTATCCTCATCTTCATGGCCGTGGGTATGACTGTTACCATGTTCACCAGTGGTACGGAGTTCTACAATTCTGCCCACTGGGCCAACCAGCATCCCAAGGAACTGCCCATCTTCCCGCTGGTTTTCATTACTGTGGCCTGTGGCGCGCTTTCGGGCTTCCATGCCACCCAGTCCCCGCTCATGGCCCGCTGCATGGCCAATGAAAAGCTGGGCAAGCCCGTCTTTTACGGCAGCATGATCGCTGAGGGCTTCATCGGTCTGGTCTGGGCTACCGTGGGCATGAGCTTCTACCATGGGCCGGAAGCCCTGTCCGCAGCCCTTGCCGCTGGCGGCCCCGGCAACGTGGTGAGTGAGACATCCTTTGCCCTGATGGGCACTGTGGGTGGTGTGCTGGCCATCCTTGGCGTAGTGGTGCTGCCCATCACCTCTGGCGATACGGCTTTCCGCGCTGCCCGCCTGACCATTGCCGAGACCTTCCGCTATTCGCAAAAGCCCATCATGTCGCGCCTGTATATCGCTCTGCCCATGTTTGCCATCGGCATCGTGCTTTCACTGGTGGACTTCAACATTATCTGGCGGTACTTTGGCTGGGCCAACCAGTCGCTGGCTACCATCATGCTCTGGACCGCCGCTGTCTGGTTGGCCCGGCATGAACGCTTCCACTGGATATGCAGTCTGCCCGCCACATTCATGACGGCGGTCTGCGTCAGCTACATCTGCTACGAACCCACCATGGGGCTGGGCCTTGGCATTGACATTGCGAATATGATTGGCGTGGCACTGGCACTGGTCTGCTTTGTGGCCTTCATGATGCTGGGCCGTCGTAGGCTCGCCCCTGCCGAGCAAGCCTAGTACTCTTGCTTCTCCCCCCGGCCCGGACTATACTTGATGGGCCGGAACACTTCCGGGCAGGGCCTTTGGCCCTGCCCTTTCTCTATTTTTTGACGGAGGCAGCATGTCCACCCATCCCAATATCCTGACCATTGCCGGTTCCGACTCCGGCGGAGGTGCGGGTATCCAGGCCGACCTTAAAACCATTATGGCTCTTGGCGGGTATGGTATGAGTGTCATCACCGCTCTGACAGCCCAAAATGGGGAAGGGGTCAGCGGTATCCACGCGCCGGAACCGGACTTTGTTGCCCTGCAGCTACAAACGGTACTGGATGGCTTTCCTGTGGCCGCAGCCAAGACCGGTATGCTCTTTTCTGCCGGGGTCATCCGCGCACTGGTTCCCATCCTGAGCGATCGTGACTTCCCACTGGTAGTAGATCCGGTTTCAGTGAGTCAGAGTGGCAGCCGCCTCCTGCGCGAGGACGCCATCACAGCACTAAAAGAAGAAGTCTTGCCCCTGGCAGACCTGCTGACCCCCAATCGCCCGGAAGCCGAAATGCTGACCGGCATGGCCATTGACGGTCAGGAAGCAGCCTTTGCCGCTGGTGAACGTTTGCTGCAAATGGGGGCCAAGGCGGTGCTCATCAAGGGCGGACATATGGAAAGCAGCATCATGGTCACGGATTTTCTCTGCCAGCCCGGACAGCCGCCCAAGGCCTTGCCACAGGCACGGGTGGAGACTGGCAATAATCACGGCACGGGTTGCACGCTTTCAGCAGCCATAGCTGTAGGATTGGGCAAGGGGCTGCCACTTCAGGCTGCTGTTGCCAGTGCGCAACGCTATCTGAACCTGGCCCTCCGCAAGAGCTACAATCCTGGCAAAGGCGCAGGGCCAGTCAACCACGCTGCGGGGCTTCTAGGCTGATATGACAGTCAGCGCGTAGCTGTTCCTCATGCTTGGCACTGGCCCAGTGTTTGCAGCAGGTGGCAATAGTCGCTGTATCCGTGAAGAACTGTCAAAAAATGGGCATCCCGCTACCCACAACAGCAGACAAGATGGCATTCCGCTTCAGTATGCAAAAGGTTCTCGAATACCGGGAACAACAGGAAGAAGAAGCCAAGGTACGTCTTGGCGCGGCCCAGAGCCGTCTGCTGGATGCCCGTCAGAATGAAGCCAGGCTGCGCAGCGAGATAATCGCCACCCGTGACAGGATGGACAGCATAGGTTTTGTGAACCAGGGTGAACGCTGGCTGCAGGAACAATATCTCAAAGGCTTGCAGAGTGATTTAGCCAATGCCGTGATGCAGATCCGCATGGCCGAACAACTGGTAGAAGAAGCCCGCAAGCTGCTGGCCGCCCGCGCTATGGACCGCAAGCTGCTGGACAAGCTCAAGGAACGGCAAAAACAGCATTACCAGCACGATGCCTCCCTGAAGGAGCAACATTTCAATGACGAAATCGCGACACTCCGCTACAAGGCTCCGTCTTTCTAGTCTTTTTCGCTGGCTGGCGATGCTTTGCTTTATCAAATTGTGTCTTGTGGCTATGCTTATGCTGGACTTGCCCCTGCCCGGATGGCTTGGGGGGGACAGCACGTTGTCCGAAAATCCTCTGGTCAGTCAGCAGCCAGAACATCAGGTGAGCCAGCAGATAGAACAGCTTGCTCTGAAGCCCTCAAGCCCAGCCGCAGGGCCGGAAAGTCCTGAAGGGCAGCTGCAGGTGACACAGCACCCGTCTGTCTCATCCGTGCTGGCAGCAATAGACAGAATTGACGCCACGCACAGGGATGCTGCCCCTGAGCCGCAGGGAGCCGCAGCAGCCCGTCTGGCCGCTACGACCAAACCGCAGCCGCAGACTCCGCCAGTGGCAGCGGTTCCCCCTCTGACCACTCCCCTGCTGCGGGCAGGCGTGACCAGCAAGCCTAAGCCAGAGGAAGGCTTGCTGAATATGCTGGGCCTGACCCGTCTGCCCATTCCGGCCTTGGGCAGCGTACAAACAGCCCATGCCGCCGCACAGGATATGCCCGTGCCGTCTGTCCCTCTTGGTGGCGACTCCCCCTTTGCACCGGCGGAACAAGTCAGCCCCTTGCGCGGCGCAGCAGGCTCTGCTTCCGTGTCCCCAGAGGCACCGGTCGTCCCCGCTCTGCCCGGCATCATGACTGCCCAGGCAACCAATATCCCGCAGGACAACAACTTTCCCGGTTTGCCCCGTAGCAGGGACATTACCAGTCCCGCCCCTGCGCCCAATATTACCCCCAATAGCCCTCCTGGAGACCCCAATTTTAAGGCGCAGGAGCTGGCTCGACAGCAGCAGGACATTCTGATGCTCCGTCAGCAGATGGATCAGCGTCTGCGCGAGCTGGAAGAGGCCGAGCGCAAGATGAAGGACATGATAAGTCAGGCCCGTGAGCTTGAAGACCGCAAAGTGCGCAACCTCATCCAGATGTATGCCAACATGAAGCCACGCATGGCGGCCAAGGCCTTGGAAAGCATGGACGAGCGCGTGGCTGTCAGGATATTGTCAGGTATGGCACCCAAGCAATCCGGCGAAATCCTTACCTACACCAACCCGTCCAAGACAGCCAAGTTTACCGAGCTTATCACGCGTATGAGGATGCCTGACTGATGCGTCTGCGGCTGGTGCTGGCCTATCTGGGAACGGCCTACAGTGGCTGGCAGATACAGGAAAAACCTTGTCCACCGCCCACCATACAGGGACGGCTGGAAGCCGCGCTGCATAGACTGACCGGTCGGCAGATACGGATTTTTGGCTCTGGCCGTACCGATGCCGGAGTCCATGCCCACGCCCAAGTGGCCCATTGCGATGTCCCCGATGCCAGGGCCGGGCAGGACTGGCGACGTTGCCTCAACGCCTTGCTGCCGGATGACATCCGCGTACTGGGGGCCTTTCCGGCCCTGCCGGACTTTCATGCCCGCAAGGACGCCTGCTGCAAGACCTATGTGTATCAATTTTGGCAGGAACACGCCTTTATCCCGCCGGCCCTGACACCCTTCGTCTGGTCGTGTGGCCCTCTGGATGTTGCTGCCATGCTGGCCGCTCTCCCCTGCCTACAAGGAGAGCACGACTTTGCCAGTTTGCAAAACGCCGGTACGGATATTGATGGTACCGTCCGCCGGATCAGTCATCTGGAACTGGAAACCATGCCACAGCAGAGTTTCTATCCGACGCATGCGCCCCTGCTGCGGCTGCGTGTGACAGCCAACGGCTTTCTTAAGCAGATGGTGCGCAATATAGCTGGTCTTGTGGTGGCCTGTGGTCGGGGCAAGCTGGATGCAGGGCAGATCCCTACCATTCTGGCGGCCTGTGACCGCCGTGCCCTGCCTTCGCCCACCGCCCCTCCGGGGGGATTGACCCTGGCACAGGTAGAATACCCCACGCACAGGCTGGCAATACCCCACGATCCGGTATAAACGCGGGATTGGCGTAAAAGAGCAGACTGAGATGACAACTTCGTGCTCGCTGTTCTAGCTGCTACTCCGGCCCTTTGATTTCATGCGATTACCCTGCGACTGCCCTGCTTTGCCATTGCAAGGGCACAAGGCTGCATGGTATCCCCTGACAGGAACACTTTTCTGGAAACTTCAGACATCGGGGAGGATAGCCATGAATTACGATCTCTGTCTGCATCTTGACAGCAATGACCCGGCCATGCTGCGCCTTGTCCTGAAAAATGCCACCAACTACCTCAATGCCCTGCCCGACGAAAAGGTCAGTCTGAGCGTAGTGGTCAATGGGCCGGGTGTAGTGCATTTTGCCACGACCGATGCAGATATGCGCCAACAGACAGAAGGCCTGATGGCCCGCGGTGTACGCTTTTGCCTGTGTGCCAATGCCTTGGCCGACAACCAGCTCACTGCGGCAGACCTCTGGCCCGGTTGCGAAGTTGTCCCCGCCGGACTGGTGGAAGTGGTGCGCTTGCAGCGGGCCGGTTACGCCTATATCCGGCCCTGACCCCATAAATACGGCTGGCCGCCAACAGGCGGCCAGCCAAAAGAACCAAGTCACGACAATCCGTTAAAAGCGCAGCCGTGCAGTCTTTGCCTTAAAAGCTGACCTTGTGGGCGGCTTCCAGTGCGCGGCTGAAGTCCTCCTCGCTGTGCACAAAGGAGACCATGCCGGTTTCATAGCCAGAGGGGGCCAGATAAATCCCCTGCGCCCGCATCTGCTTGTAAAAGCTGGTAAAGAGCGCGTGGTTACAGCCCTTGGCATCGTCAAAATTCCTGACGGGCTTTTCACTGAAATAGGGACAGAACATGGATGCCAAAGTGGGCATCTGGATGGGGACGCCCTTTTCCTGCAGGATGTCGCGCAGGGCTTCGGCAAAGCTGCGGGTGCGGGTTTCCAGTGCGCTGTAGTCTTGCCGGGCCAGCTTGCCCAGCGTAGCCAGACCAGCAGCCATAGCCAGAGGATTGCCCGACAGGGTGCCTGCCTGATAGACAGCCCCCTTGGGAGCGACCTGCTCCATATAGCAACGCTTGCCGCCAAAGGCCCCTACTGGCAGGCCACCGCCGATGATCTTGCCAAAGGTGGTCAGATCCGGGTCAATACCAAAACGGGCCTGCGCCCCACCAAAAGCTGCACGGAAGCCCGTGATAACCTCATCAAAAATGAGCAGACTGCCATACTGGCTGGTCAGGCTACGCAGCCCTTCCAAAAAGCCGGCTTCGGGCAGTACAAGGCCCATATTGGCGGCAACCGGCTCAACGATGACCGCTGCCAGTTCCTCACCATGCCGCTTGAAACATTCCTGCACGGCCTCCAAATCATTGTAGGGGGCCAGCAGGGTGTCGGCTACCACGGCTTCGGGTACGCCGGGCGTACCGGGGATGGAGAAGGTTGCCACGCCAGAACCGGCCGCCGCAAGGAAGGGGTCGGCATGGCCGTGATAGCAGCCCACAAATTTCAGCACCTTGTTGCGGCCAGTAACCCCACGGGCAAGGCGCAAGGCACTCATGGTGGCTTCGGTACCGGAATTGACCATCCGCACCATTTCCAAGCTGGGCAGGGCTGCAATAACGGCTTCGGCCAAGGCTACTTCGTCCGGGCAGGGGGCACCATAGCTGGTGCCGCGCCCTGCTGCGGCACGTACCGCTGCGGTAACATCGGTATCATCATGCCCCAGGATCATGGGCCCCCACGACAGCACAAAGTCTATATATTCCCGCCCGTCCACGTCCTTCAGGTGGCAGCCGTGGGCTTCGGCAATAAAAAGAGGTAGACTGTCCACATTGTGGCAGGCCCGTACGGGGCTGTTGACCCCGCCGGGGATGAGCTGGCAGGCCTTTTCAAAAAGTTGGCGGGAGGTATCGTCCACCGGTGGCTCCTTCTGGATGTTCAGGCATGGAGGTCATGACGCCGACAGGGGCGCAGGATCAGGCAAAATAGGTCATGGAGGTTTTTTTCAGTTCCTTCAGGCTGCGTAGCACGGCATATTCCTTAAGCGGCCATGACTCGCGCAGGTCTGCCACCACACCCAGACATTCCTCCTCGCTGCGGCCATGCACCATGGTATAAAGGGTGTAAGGCCAGTCCGCCGCCGGGCTGGGGCGAAAATAGGCGTGTGATACATGGCTGTTGGCAGCGGCTATGGGGCCACAAAGCTCGGCCTCGGCCTCGCTGGCTTTCCAGGCTACCATGGCATTGTGCGTCCAGCCGGTTTTCTGGTGCTTGATGCTCGCTCCGAAACGGCGAATGGCCCCGTCCTCCTTAAGGCGACGCAACAGAGCCAGGACTTCCTCCTCGCTGACATCGGCCTCGCGGGCAAGGTCTGCATAGGGGGTAAGGCTATGGGAGAGATTACCCTGCACAATACGCAGGACAGCGCGTTCGGCATCCGTGAACTGATAACTCATGTCTTCCCCGTGGCAAAAGAACCGCGCAACCTGAATCGACCGCACGGCCTTGCAGGATGTCAGGCTGTTTCCTGTCCCATATGGGACAGGTGGCCCCGGCATGGCCTGCCTGTGGCGGTAAACCGTGCCGGGGCGTTTGTGCTATCGTTTGAAGGAACGGGCAAACAAGTCCTGAATGGCTATGCGGGCATTGTCTTCCAGAAAGCGGGTTCCCGTAGCGGCAAAATGGGCACACTCAATGGCAGGATTGTCCACTTCAGTCCAGCGATCCTGCTGCCAGGTGAACCAGAGGCCACGCGGCTGGTCAAAAACCAGCAGAGGCTTGTTGCAGATTTTGGCAAATTCTGCACCCCAGCCAGTGCCTCCCTTGACTGTATCATCCGGCTGGATGGCACCCACCACCAGAACCTGATCACCACTGCTGACCTGCCAGCAGATGGACTGCAAGACCTTGCGGAAGAGAGGGGCGCGAGTATATTCGCGATTCATGAGCTTGGAAACGTAGGTCAGGCTGACATCCTTGAGTGCCAGCTCTTCGGAGGTGAGCACACGCACACCGCGCTTGCGCTCGATCTGGTGACCTTCAAAGCTGTAGTTGACCTCTTCGATGCCCCAGCTTTCTGCCAGCGCACCGAAAAATTGTTCCGTCCCGGCCGCGCCGCCGCTGAAAAGAACGCATTGATTGGGATTGAGCATGCTTGTCTCCTCGTATGGTAATCAGGCAGCCGCACCGGGCGGCCACGCAATGCGGCATCATGGCAGAATTTGCCCTGATGGGCAAGGCGACAAAAGGGAGAAAAGTCGGGGAAAACTGCCGGGCCGGACAGCACACAGAAAACGCCCCGGTGCGTATGCCGCTGCCGGGGCGTTGGAAAAGCCTTCGGATGCCCTGCTAGTAACGGGGCTGACGCGGTGCTCTGGGCTTGGCTTCGTTGACACGCAGGGTGCGGCCACCAAAGCTGAAGTTATCCAGAGCTTCAATGGCGGCATCGGCTTCGCCGTCCTCCATTTCCACAAAACCGAAACCGCGTGCGCGTCCGGTCTCCCTGTCGCTGATGAGTTTCACGGAAAGAACTTTGCCGTATTCAGCAAAAAGATCCTGAACCTGTTCTTCCGTAGCCGACCAGGGAAGATTCCCCACATAGATGGACTTGGACATGAAACACCCTCACAAAAAAAGCTGACTCTCCGCGTATCTTTCCGGCAAACCCTATCGACGGTACGCGGCCCTCGCAATGGACAAAAACACGGATTGTTGTGCTTGTCAACGAATCTGGCGAAAAAAATGGCTCTGCGCCCACGCGGGCTGTTTGCCGGGCTACTCCCGTGCTGCGCCTTCGGAAGGCGCGGGCATCCAGTCCGGGGCCATATCCGCAAAAGCCGTGTAGGGAGAAAGATACATCAGTTCTGCCACGCCCACAGGCCCGTTGCGCTGTTTGCCGATGATAATCTCGGCAACGCCATTGGCCGGACGGTCGGCAGGTTTCTGAAATTTGTACACGTCATCACGATAGACAAACATGATGACATCCGCATCCTGCTCAATGGCCCCGGATTCCCGCAAGTCCGAAAGCATGGGTCGCTTGTCGCCACGTTCTTCCACTTTGCGGTTGAGCTGGGACAGAGCCACCACCGGCACGTCCAGCTCCTTGGCAAGGCCCTTGAGTGAACGCGAAATGTCCGAAATTTCCAGCTCGCGAGAGTCTGTCCTGCGGCTGCTGCGCATCAGCTGAAGGTAGTCCACCACCACCAGCCCCAACCCCTTGTCTGCCCGCAGACGGCGGGCGCGGGCACGCAGCTCAAGAGTGCTGAGAGCCGGGGTATCATCAATAAAGATGGGGGCGCGGGCCACTTCGTCCGCAGCCGTATAGAGCTTGCCCCAATCCTCGTCACTCAGCAGGGACGGACGGCGCAGTTTGGAAAGATCCACCTTGCCCCAGACCGCCAGCATACGCTGCATGAGCTGTTCCTTGCTCATTTCCAACGAAAAAACTGCCACAGGCACGTTTTGCCGGATAGCTGCGTTCAGGGCCATGCAGAGGGCAAAAGCCGTCTTGCCCATGCTGGGACGCGCCGCCACGATGACAAGATCAGAGGCCTGTAGACCTGCAGTGAGTTTGTCCAGCCGGGCATAACCAGTAGTGACACCGGTAATAATATCGTTGGAACCGGCCAGTTTGGAGAGATTTTCAAAAACCTTGTCCAGCAACTCACGTGAGCCGGTAAAATCCCGCCCGGTGGTGCGTTGCGAGATAGCAAAAACCTTTTGCTCGGACTCTTCAAGCAGGTTGCCCACCTCGCGTGAGGCATCAAAACAATCGCCTATGATGTCAGAACAGGCCTGGATCAGCCCGCGTTGCAGGGCCTTATCGCGCACCAGAGTAGCGTAATAGTCAGCATTGGCACCGGAAACAGCCACCTGGCTCAGATCGGCCAGATAGACGGCCCCGCCGGCTTCTTCCAGCTCCTCACGGTTTTTGAGCTGCTCGGCAGTAGAGACAAGATCAATGGGCGCGGACTTGCGGTAGAGTTCCAGAAAGGCCCGGAAAATGACCACATGGGCAGGAAGGTAAAAATCCTCAGCCGTGATGGTGTCCACAATGCTGTGCATGAGCTGCGGGCGCAGCAGCACACCGCCCAGCACGGCCTGTTCTGCCTCCACACTGTGCGGGGGCACCCGGCGCAACAAATCTGCCCCACCCTGTCGCCCTTGCCGTCCCTTGTCGGAAGACAAGACGC
Organism: Desulfovibrio sp.; assembly: GCA_017415765.1. Taxonomy (GTDB): domain Bacteria; phylum Desulfobacterota; class Desulfovibrionia; order Desulfovibrionales; family Desulfovibrionaceae; genus Desulfovibrio. The sequence goes on from JAFQED010000009.1 coordinate 34,604, forward strand.
CCCCGGCCTCACGGCCGGGGGCAGTCTGATATTCATTGCGAGGAGGCATGACCTACTGGGCGTCAGCTTCGGCGGGGGCTTCAGCCTCGGCAGTAAGGGGGGGCTCTTCTTCCTCGATGACAGGCGCGTCAGAAACGACCTTCACCGGGACAACGGCAACCACATTGGCATGCAGACGCACACGCACGGGATGTTCGCCAAGGGAACGGATGGGGGCATCCATCAGGATGCGGCGACGGTCAACCTCAACACCAAGGGCAGCCAGGGCATCACCAATGATGCTGGAAGTCACCGAGCCATACAGCTTGTCGTTGTCACCCACATGCATGGGAATAACCACGTCAAGGGCTTCCAGGCGGGCCTGCAAGCCCTGGGCTTCGGCGCGCAGGGCATCCATGCGGGCCTGGAGCTTTTTGCGTTCCAGTTCAAAAACCTTGAGGTTGGCTTCGCTGGCCACCATGGCAAGGCCCTGCGGCAGCAGGTAGTTGCGGCCATAGCCCGCCTTGACAGAGACCACATCGCCAAGGGAACCGAGATTTTCAACATCGGCGCGAAGTATCAGTTTCATGCTGCGCCTCCCTAGATGGAACTCTTTTTCTTGACGACAGAGTCGTGCGTGGCGGTGTAGATGAGCAGGGCCATCTGGCGGGCGCGCTTGATTTCGCGGGTCAGAAGACGCTGGTGCTGGGCGCAGGTGCCAGTGATGCGCCGGGCAATGATCTTGCCGCGCTCAGTGATGAAGTCGCGCAGGATGTCGGGACGCTTGTAGTTCAGAGGCAGTTCCTTGTCTGCACAGAAGCGGCAGAACTTACGGCGCGGGGCAAATTTTTTCTTGAAAGCCATTTAGGCAACCTCCCCGGCCTCTTCGTTGGCCAGCTTGACGGTGACGAACTTGAAGATGCCATCGGTGATCCTGATATTGCGTTCCAGCTCGGCCACCAGCGGGGCAGGAGCGTTGTACTCCAGCCGGACATAGTAGCCGCGCATCAGCTTGCGCACCGGATAGGCCAGGTCACGCATGCCCCAGTGATCCGCCTCCACAAGCGCACCGCCTTCGCGCTCAATGACAGCCGTCAGCGCGTTGAGGATGCCCTCACGGTTCTCGGCGGAAAGCTCCGGCGAAAGGAGCAGCAGGGTTTCAAATTTCCGCATTATGGTTCTCCTTATGGATTGGCAGCCCGCCCCCAACTGTCAGGAACGAGCAAGGAACGGGTTACATACACGCAGCGCATCGGACTGTCAAGCCCCACTCTCAGCCGCGCATGGTCACAAAAGCCTGGCCGCACCCTGCTACCATGCCAGACGCACAGGGGCACCGTGGGCGGCCATGACCTCCTTGCACTGGCGGATACTGTACTCGCCATAGTGTACGATGGAGGCTATCAGCGCGGCCGAGGCCCTGCCGCCAGCTTCGCTCACGGCCTCGTACATATGTTTTGGGGAGCCCGCCCCGCCGGACGCAATGACCGGGATGGAGACGGCTTCAACAATGCTGCGGGTCAAACGCAGTTCGTAGCCATCCTTGGTGCCATCAGCATCAATGGAATTGACGCACAACTCCCCTGCTCCCAGCTCCTGGCAACGGCGCGCCCACTGGATGGCATCCAGCCCGGTACGCTTGCGCCCACCGTGGATGACGATTTCGTACCCAGAGGGGATGCCCTCATCCACAGGGACAGCCAGAACATCCATACCCACCACGATGGCCTGAGAGCCAAAGGCGGCCGCACCCTCGCTGATAAGCTCCGGCGTTTTGACCGCTGCGGAATTGATGGAAACCTTTTCGGCCCCGGCCAGCAGCACGGCACGCATATCGGCCACGCTGGCAATACCGCCGCCCACGCTGAAGGGGATAAAAATTTCGGCAGCCACGCGCTCCACCACGTCCAGAAAAATGCCGCGCGCCTCGGCTGAGGCAGTAATATCGTAAAAGACAATTTCGTCCGCGCCCTGCTCGTAGTATTGCCGCGCACTGGCCACGGGGTCGCCAATGTCCACATTGCCCGCAAACTTGACGCCCTTGGTCAAACGGCCATTGCGCACATCAAGGCAGGGAATGACCCGCTTACTGAGCATGATGCCCCTCCTGACAATAGCTGTAGAAGTTGCGGAGCATGGTCAGGCCGGGGCCGCCGCTTTTTTCCAAATGAAACTGGGCTGCCCAGAGGCCGTCCCGACCATACAGGGAGCAGAATTCATGCCCGTAGCTGGTAGTGGCGATGACCAGACTCGGCTCTGGCTCTACATAGTAGCTGTGTACAAAGTAGAACTGCGCCCCCGCTTCCACCCCGTCCAGCAAACGGCAAGGCTGGCGTTGCACCAGGCTGTTCCAGCCCATGTGGGGCACAGGGGCCGGGCTGCCGTCCTCCTGCCGCAGGTCACGTGCAAAACGGCGGCACTGCCCGGACAAGATGCCCAGCAAGAGGGTATCGTTCTCCTCGCTGCGCTCAAGCAGTATCTGACAGCCAAGGCAGATACCCAGCAGGGGCTGCCGACGGGCCACGGCCTGCCGCAGGGCGAGATCCAGCCCGGTGGCAGCAAGGGCCTGCATGGCCTGCCCTGCCGCACCCACTCCAGGGAAAACGATCCCGGCCGCGCTCTCCAGTCGGGCAGCGTCGGACGTTATTTCGCAGGGGATGCCCAGGTGTTCCAGTGCGCGCCGCACGCTGGTCTGATTGCCCGCCTCGTAGTCCAGAATGGCCAGCATAGATAATCCTTGTGTAATGATGGTTGGCCGACTGCGGCCTTGACCGCGTGGGGAATATAGCCCTTTCGTCTGTAGGACGCAACGCGGCCCTTACCCGGCTGACACTGGACGACTGGACGGCATACCGGGCTGCAATTTTTTACTGACAAAGGATATTATCACGGTTATACAGAAAGCGTGATAAGCTTACATCCTGCCGGGCTGCGTCAGGTCTTACCGCAGGTGGCAGAAAGGATAGTCGGGCAGGACAGCAGAACGACAACCACAGCCGAATCCGGGAGGCAGTATGTTTTTTCCCACAGCTGGCATCGAGTGTAATCCCCTGCTCCCCTTTTGTGCCGCGCTGGCGGTCTCCTTTTTCACGTCTATGGGTGGGGTTTCCGGGGCATTTCTGCTTTTGCCATTCCAAATGAGCGTGCTGGGCTACACCAATCCCAGCGTGAGTGCCACCAACCAGTTTTTCAATGTGCTGGCCTGTCCGGGTGGGATCTTGCGCTACTGGCGCGAAGGCCGCCTGATTTGGGCTTTGGCCGCCGTGGTAGCCCTGGGGACCCTGCCCGGAGTTTTTGCAGGTGCGCTCATCCGCATTTTTCTCCTGCCAGACCCGCGCCATTTTAAGGTGTTTGCAGCCCTCGTTTTGCTCTATCTTGGGCTGCGTATGCTGCGTGATGTCTGGCGCAGCCGCCAGAAGGGCAAACAGGGGACAACTGCCTCCAAAGCCGGGACGCCTTCTGCCAATGCTCTTTGCCGGGTGATGGCATGGAACAGCCGCTATCTGCTCTTTGACTTTGACGGACAGGAATACCGCGTTTCCTGCCGGGGGCTGGCCCTGCTCAGTCTTGTGGTGGGACTTGTTGGCGGGGCTTACGGCATAGGCGGCGGAGCGATCATGGCTCCCTTTCTGGTGTCCATGCTGGGTCTGCCTGTACATGCCGTGGCTGGTGCTACCCTCTGCGCCACCTTTCTCACTTCAGTTGGCGGGGTAGCTTTTTACAGTCTGCTGGCTCCCTTCTGGCCGGAACTGTCGGTCGCACCGGATTGGGGTCTGGGGCTGCTGCTGGGGCTGGGTGGCCTGTGCGGGATGTATCTTGGCGCACGCTGCCAGCGGCTTGTCCCGGCGCGATACATCAAATATATGCTGGTTGCTATTTTGCTCTTTACAGCATGTCGCTATTTGGGCCAAGCTCTCTAAGGCGGGGCTGCCCCGTCTGATGTGTCTATCCAAGGATACGGCTTGCCATGAATGATATGACTGCGCTGCCCATCGCCCTGTTTGATTCGGGCGTGGGCGGCCTTACCGTGCTTAAGGCACTGCGCCAGTGCCTGCCGCATGAGGACTTGCTCTATCTGGGGGATACGGCCCGTCTGCCCTATGGCACCAAGGGGCCGGAAACTATTGTCCGCTATACCTTGCTGGCTGCCCGGATGCTGGTAGGACGCGGGGCAAAGATGCTGGTGGTGGCCTGCAATACGGCCACAGCCGCTGCACTGCCAACCTTGCAGGAGGCTCTTGCCCCGCTGCCCGTGCTGGGTGTGGTGGAACCGGGAGCCAGGGCCGCTGCCGCAGCCAGCCGTAACGGTGAAATTGTGGTCATCGCAACCGAGGCCACTATCAGCGGCGGCGCATACCAACAGGCCATTGTGCGGATTCGGCCAGAAGCACAGGTGCGCGGCAGGGCCTGTACGCTCTTTGTCCCTATGGCCGAAGAAGGCCTTATGCACGGCCCACTGGCCGAAGGGCTGGCCCATCACTATCTGGACGACATTTTTAATCCCGCGCTGACCGCCCCCCGGCCCGACACCCTGTTACTGGGCTGTACGCACTTTCCTCTTTTGCAGACAGCCCTGCAAAACGTGGTAGGGCCACAGGTACACATTGTAGATTCGGCGGCCACTACGGCAGCCTGTGTATCCGAAAGGCTGGCCCAGACCAACCTGCTGCGCCCGGCAGACAGGCCCGGCACAAGCCATTTTATGACCACAGATAATCGCGCCCGCTTTGTGCGCACGGGCAGCCTGTTTTTGGGAGAACGCCTGCACAACGCCGATGTAGAACTTGTTGACCTGTGAGACAGGGCCAGCCACGGCACAGTTGGCAAACAAAAAAAATCGGAACTTGACTGTTGACAAGGGCAGCAAGTTTTTATATCAACTCTTTGCACACTGGGTTGTCGTTCAATTGGCAGGACGGCGGATTCTGGCTCCGCTAATCAAGGTTCGAGTCCTTGCAACCCAGCCAGAAATATGCGTCCCCATCGTCTAGCTGGCCCAGGACAACGGCCTTTCACGCCGTCGACAGGGGTTCAAATCCCCTTGGGGACGCCAAATTTTTTGAAGCAATTAAAAGACTTTATATAAACCACGTCCCCATCGTCTAGCTGGCCCAGGACAACGGCCTTTCACGCCGTCGACAGGGGTTCAAATCCCCTTGGGGACGCCAAATTCAGGTACAACCAAGAGTGCCAAGGTGTAAAAGGCCTTGGCATTCTTTGTTTTTTCCTTCCGATATGGTTTCCCCAAGTCCATCTACGTCCAGTTGCATCCACACTTTTTGTAGGTATATTTGTAGGCATCAATCTGGTACGCTGATTTTGATACCTACATGGATAACTCTTTGAAAATTCATGTATTCTTGTCCACGGAGGTATCAGGAAATCCAACGTAAACCACGGAGTACCCATGCCTCTGAACGATACCTACATCCGTAGTCTGAAACCCGATCTCAAACCCCGCAAGTACTTTGACGGCGGTGGCCTGTTCCTCTTCATCCCCACCAGCGGCAGCAAATTGTGGCGCATGGCCTACAGGTTCAACGGCAAGAGCAAGCTACTCAGTTTCGGGGAATACCCCACGGTCTCTCTCAGGGATGCCAGAGCGCGGCGGGAGGAAGCCAAACAACTCATTGCCAAAGACATTGACCCGTCCGAACACAAGCGGGAGGTACGGCAGGCCAAAATCGATGCCGAACGCAACAGCTTTGAAAACATCGCCAGGGAATGGCATGAAACCCGTATGGCCGAATTTTCCGAAAAGCATCAGGGAACGGTCATGTATCGGTTGGAAACCTATATTTTTCCGGCCATCGGCAAGGTCGGCATCACCAAACTGGAAACGCAGGACATCATGGCTGTGGTCAAGCCTTTGGAACAGAAGGGAAACTACGAGACATCACGCCGCCTGCTCCAGATCATCAGTCAGGTCTTCCGCTATGCGGTCATCACCGGCAAGGCCAAACACAACATAGCGGCGGATATGCGAGGTGCGTTGCGTCCGCGTAAAGTCACGCATCGGGCGGCCCTTGTCGAACCGGAAAAGGTCGGGCAGCTCACGCGCAACTAGATAACTCACTGTAATTACACAACAATCTAAAAATAAAATGTGACGTATGTGCCCATATGCCCAAAGGAAACCATGGATAAGCCTGTGTCCAACCTATTGGAATAGCAGGAAAAAATAGAAAGTTCTATATTTGGCGATAAAAGTCGCTATGTGCCCTGGGCACATGGCCGCACGATACAGCAGAACCCCCTGAATTTTCAGGGGGTTTTTTGTTTTCTGGCGAATTGACTGAATTTTTGTGGGACTACGGACAATGTTCTGCTGAAGGCAGAGACATCCACAAGGAGAAAAGGATGGATTTGAAAATTTTTGGAAACAATGACTTCGGGAATATTCGAGTTCTGGAGAAAGACGGTGAGCTTTGGTTTGTCGCCAAGGATATGATTAGAGCTCTGGGTTATGAGTCTAGTTCCAAGATGGGCATGCTTCTCAAACATGTACCGAAGGAATGGAAGGGGGTAAATCTGATTTCCACCCCTGGCGGAAATCAGGAAATGGCAACACTTTCCGAGCAAGGCCTCTACTTTTTTCTGGCGAGGTCAGACAAACCAAAAGCCCTGCCTTTCCAAAAATGGCTGGCTGGTGAGGTGCTACCAACCATACGGAAGCACGGCGCATATCTTTCTCAACAGAAGGTCAAGGAAATCCTGACAGACCCGGACACCATCATACAGTTGGCTATGACGATCAAGGAGGAGCGAAACCTCCGCATTGCAGCTGAGGAGGAGCGGGACATCGCAGTGGGTCGCCTGGCGCAGTACGAGAAGCAAATCAAGAACGACTCTGACTACATGCCTGTGCGAGGCATCTCATGGCTACAGGATTACTTCGAGGACGTGAATGCCATGTACCAGCAGGTGGGTAGGCAACTCAGTACGCTTTCACGAATGATGGGCTATCCGATCCACAGGAACTCCTATTGTGCCCACCCGTCAGGGCGCAGGTCGTATCACCTGGATGTAATCAGCAAGCTTAAGGATCAAATTGCCAGCAACGATGTCCTGCTCGCGCAGTTCCGTCGCAAGTATGGTTGCGGGAGTATCCAATGAACATCAAGAAAACAGGAACAGGCAAAGTCATTCTCCTGGCCGGGGGCGGCAAGGTCTACACCGACATAGCAGCACGCTTTGTACGCAGTGAGCGTGACATAGAGGAAATCGCAAACTCGCCCTACTCCGCCCAGATCGTCAAAAACATCCTGTCAGCCGGACACAAGGCCGCTCTTGAGTTCGACTACTTCATCTTCGGCGTAGAAGGCTTCTCACGGGTTACGGAAACGCAGCTCGTGCGAAAGCGAATGGCATCCTACCTCATCAAGTCAGGCCGTGCAGAGCTCGGAGGGGCTCGCAGTTATTCGCTGGTCATGCCGGAAGAGATTTCGAGTTACCCGGGAGTAGCAGAATGGCTCAAGCAAGGCCGTGCTCTCTACGAGCGCATGGTAGCAGACGGAATCCCGGAAGAAAACGCCAGGTACATCAAGCCGCAGGCCACAGAGTTCAAGGCCATTATCGGTATGAACGCCCACGCCCTGCATGATTGGTTTTCCATACGCTGCTGCATGAACGCCCAGAATGAGATCCGTGATCTCGCCTGGAAAATGCTCAAGCTGTGCCGTGAGGCTGCCCCTGACCTGTTTGAGGGGGCCGGGCCTAACTGCGTACAGCTTGGATACTGTCCAGAGAATGAGAGGCAGCACAAAAGTTGTGCACATGGTGTGTTGACTAAAAATAAGGCTCTCCGAGTGTTAAAAGAATATAAAGGAGGTGCTGATGACTGAAGAATTGCCTGATGCGGCAATATTTGACCACTCATCGCACATTGAATTGTGGGATTGGCTGGCAAAGAATCCTGAATGTATGAAATTGGATTGGCCTGGCTGGTATACAGGAGTGCATGTAGATGAGGCAGACTGCTTTGCCTGTAAATTTGTAATGCAGTTTTACCAGAACAATTTGGAAAATTGTAATGCTCACTGCCCTCTTGAATGGCCAGGAGGCAACTGTGTAACGCCAGACCACACAGGCCTTTTTAACAGGTGGTTTAATCTCTTTGGTAGCAGTGATTTGGAAACCAGAGCACAACTCGCCAGGCAGATTCGCGATCTTCCGGTCAGGGCTGGGGTAAAATGTAAGTAACGATCAAAATAAACAGGAGGTATCTGATGCTTGATTTTCACAAATTCAAAATAGCGGTTGCAAAGCAGTTCAAGGAGATGAGCGAAAAAGGCCCGTTGTTTGAGACAACGGCAGACAGGGATACGCTTATCAATACGTATCTTGATTCATTCCCGGAAGGAACAAACAAAGTATATATCACAAATCGTGAGTATGATTGCGGCACCTGCAAGAACTTCATTCGCATTGTAGGCGGAATCGTCAGTGTGGATGAAAACCTAAATGTACACACCATATGGGATGTGGAAGCCAGTGACATCGATCCGGCATTCAAAACAGTTGCTGCTGCTCTTGCCAGTGAGGTGCGCAAACACGGCATCCTGAACAAATTCCTGCACTTTGAATCCGTGGCCGGAGTGAATGAGAACCACCAAATGCTTGCAGACGGCAGAGTTAAGAAGTGGGAGCACTTTTTTGTGAACATACCTGCCGCATACAGATACAACAAGAACAGGCAATCTCGCGGCAGCATTCATGGTGATTCTGCTGCAACGCATGATGTCTTCAAGCGTGGTTTGGATGAGCTGACCATGGATGCAGTGGATACAGTCATTGAACTCATACAGCAGAACTCGCTGTATCGCGGTCAGGAGTTTCTGCATTTGGTGCGGGAATTTCGCGGTTTCATGACAGCTTATGCTGGCCTGCCCAGTGAGAAGAAAGACCTCTTTGTATGGAGAAACGTGTATGGGCCTGACGGAGAGCTCTCTAGCCGTGGGTCGCTGCGCATCCGCAATACATCTATTGGCACACTGCTGGTCAATCTCTCGGAAGGCATGGATCTGGAAGACGCTGTTGCCCGCTTTGAAAGCATTGTTGCCCCGCAAAATTATAAGCGGACTACAGCACTTGTCACCCAGGCAATGGTGGATCGGGCCAAAGAAAAGGTCGATGAACTCGGTCTGTCCTCGGCTCTGCAACGCCGCTATGCCACGATAGAGGATCTGGACATCAACAATGTCCTTTTCCTGAATCGTGAAGCAGTCACCATTGAAGAAAAAACCGGACAGACAGACCCGTTCTCTGGTGTCGCCAACAAGGGGGCCGGGGATAGGCAGTTCAGCAAGGTCGAGGAAATAACCATCGACAAGTTCATTGCTGACATCCTTCCTCGGGCACGAAACATAGAAGTTATGGTCGAAAACAGGATGTTGGGAAACATGATGTCCCTGCTTACTGCTTCCGACCCGACAGCAGGAAAGCTCTTCAAGTGGGATAACCCATTCTCCTGGTCGTATAATGGTGATGTAACGGACTCCATAAAGGAGCGTGTCAAAAAGGCAGGTGGCAATATAGATGCGGAGCTTTGCTGCAGGTTGTCATGGAATAATTACGATGACCTTGATCTGCACATGGAAGAAAGAACACAGAACGGTACAAATACCATCTTCTACGCAGATAAGAAGTCGTTAATTTCAAAAGGATGCCTTGACGTTGATATGAATGCCGGTCGTGGAACAACGCGTTGCCCGGTAGAAAATATCTATTACGGTGCAATCAAAAACATGCCTGACGGTGTGTACAAACTGCTTGTGCATCAATACTCCAAGCGGGAAACTTCTGATGTAGGATTTGATGTGGAAATAGACATCCTCGGAGAAGTCCACTCCTACAGCTACTATAAGGATGTTAGAAATAACGAGCGCATCCCTGTAGCAGAAATCCATAAGACAGATGCAGGCATACGGGTTGTGGATCTTTTGAAGCCGTCCACTGCCGTCAATGATGTATGGGGTATCAAGACACAGGTATTCACACCGGTAGTCGCCATTACGAAGTCACCAAACTATTGGGATTGTGCGCAGGGTAACCAGCATACCTTCTTCTTTCTGAAAGGCTGCAAGCCGGACATGCCAGCTCGTGGATTCTACAACGAGTTTCTGTCTGGCGGGCTGCATGAGCATCGGAAGGTATTTGAGATTGTTGGTGGCAAGATGCGGGTTGGTGAAGTCCAAAATCCGCTCTGTGGCGTAGGCTTCTCTTCCACAAAGCGTAGCAGCATCGTAGCCAGGGTCTCTGGCAACTTCACAAGACTTGTGAAAATCATTTTCTAAGGAGGTTCAACATGAACATTTTTCAGAAGGCTATCAAGGAAAAGCTGCTGTTTGAGTCCGGCGCAGGAATGATCTCTGTTGTCGATCTCTACAGCCTGCCGCTGACAAGTAACAATCCCGCAAAGCCATCCCTCGATGACATGGCTTTGGCTGTATACAGGCGCATAAAGGAGAAGGATGAGATTTCCTTCGTCACCAAACAGGAAAAGGATACGACTCTCGAAATGGACAAACTGCGTCTGGAAGTCTTGAAAGCCGTCATCGATGACAAGCTGGCTGATCAGGAGAAGGCCCGACAGGATCGCGCCAAGGCTGAATTGCGTGAAAAGTTGATGGCCCTCAAGGTTCGTAAGGAAGACGCGAATCTGGAAAGCATGTCTATTGAAGAAATAGACAAGGCCCTGGCAGAGTTAAAGTAGTCCACTGAGCAGATGCTACCGCTACCGTGTAGTCTTGGGCGAGGCTCTAGCCTGAGTTTAGTGCAACGGAGGGGCGATCATAACCGTCCTTATCTCCTACCGGATGAGCAGCCATGCCGGGCGGCTTTGTAGTCCGGCTAAATTTATCCTGTAGTGCTGGAGAAAGAAATGGGAGAATTGAAGCCCTGCCCATTATGTGGGCTGCCTGCATCCAATTTGGATGGTGCAACAGGAGAACGCCGTATTGGTTGTTTCCGTGAAGAGTGCCACATGGGATTTGTTTGGTACAGAGAAGGCGACGAAAACGACAGGCTGCGGGCAGAAAAGGAATGGAATGCCATACCCCGCAAACTGCAGTGGACAGACAAGAAGCCTGATGAAAGCAATCATTGGCAATGGTTCTGGTATAGAGATAGTTTTGGTAGAGACCCATACCCTGTTTATATCCAAGTCGCATGGCACGGTAAGGAGAAGAAGGTTTATACATCAGTGCGCCCAGACTCCGATAGATTGTTACCTATAGATAAGATGGGTGGGGTATGGGCTGGGCCAATACTTGAGCCACAAGAGTAAAACTGCACGGAATTAGATCAGTTGCAGATCCTGGGAGTAAATATGACAAGCGAAGAATCCAAACTGATAATAGATAAACTGGCATCGTGGTTATCACATTATTGTGATTGTCCTATGCCTGATGACTACACTTGTGAATACAAAAGCGGTACGAATTGTGATGGCAGTGTAGAAAAGGCAAAGGATTGTTGGATTAAAGCCGCAAATGAGGATATTAAATGAGAATCAGTACAGGGTGTAATTTCAAACACCATCAGCCAGTGATTGTGAGAGATACCGACACGCAGACTGGTAGGAGTAGGTATGCTGACAGAACGAGAAAAGAAATGGCTGGAGGAACGTCAGAACATGGACGCTCTCGCTCCATGTTGCAGAAAGCAATGTTCATTCTTAATTTATAAGGAAGATTGCATAGACTGTAACATGTTTTTGCGAGGAGTAAGATGGTGTCCATTTTCAACCGACTGGCGGGACGCTGCAGAATTTGAAGCCCGTGTAGTAGTAGAGGTAGCCAGACTATATGGGAGCTTGGCGAATATCAGTATTTGTCCAAATAAAATGGGAGTAATCAAGCAAGCCAGAATTAACGTGGAAAAAAAATGGATGTTGAAAAATGCCTACAAAATCAGAATTGAAATGGCTGGAGGAACGGGAACATAGATTACATTGGAATGGGGTGTATAGCAATCCGTGCCTTTCAGGTGCTTGGAAAATTTTTCTTGCTCCTGACTACAAGGACGCCGCAGAATTTGAGGCCCGTGTGTCTGAGTTGTTGACAGGGGCTTTGTACTTAACACCCTGCAATACTTGTTTATATAGCACAGAAAAAATCTCGTGCAGGACTTGCCGTCTTAAGTATGCTCGGATTGAGGCGGAATACTTACTGGAGAGAGAATGACTATTTGCCAAAAGTGTGGGCGTGAAACTGGTCTACTAGTTAATGGAATATGCGGCCCGTGCCAATTCAATGAACAGCACAAAAACGATCCTCCAGTGAAGCCAAGAGTGCAGGAACTCGAAGAAGTTTTGGAACAAATATACGATGACTTGGGGAAGGCAGACGGAGTTTGTCGTGTATGCTTCACTTTTACCCACAAGGCATGGTGCTGGTATCCAAGGTTGTGTCAAGCTCTAGGCAAACCGCTTGATAAATTTGACAAAGAGCATCTTGAAAAAATGAGGAGAATAGAAAAATGATAATATCACGCATAGTAATGCTGATTTTTATTACTTTGTGCCTGATTGGATGTGAAAATGATAAACAAAATCCGTTAAAACGCACAAGTAACTATGATACCTTAACAGAATACTGCTTCAAAGGGTATGTATTCTTGACATATTCAGATTTTTACAAAGGAGGCTTAACTCAAGTCTGGGAAAACACCGTAGACGGACCACGCCCTAAAATGTGTACACAAGAAGGAGCAGAGTAAATGCTGATACAAGAACAACTCGATGACCTTAGAACCAGGGCTATAGCCGCTACGCCGGGGCCGTGGAAGCCAGACTATCGCCAGATGTACGTTTTTGATGAGGCAGAGGTAAATATCTGCTGCCAGATTCGTGGCTATGGGGACATGGCGTATACACACAGCGACGCGGCGCGTGAAGCGCAGATGCGAGCAAACAATGCTTTTATTGCTGCAGCCAACCCGTCAGTGATTTTGCAGTTGCTGGACATGGTGAAACGGCTAGAGAAGGAGCGGAACTGGTTGGCAGACCGCGTATCTGAGGACAGTTATGGTGATGTGATATGTCCTTATCACCACATGCCACAAGATACGAAATGTCCTTTGTGGGTATCATATTCTGGCGAAAGTCCTGAAAATGATACACTTGAGGCTTGGAAATATATGGTATTTGGCGATTATGATGATCCTATAGATTGTTGTGCTGATAGGGCAAAATGCTGGCGTTACGTTGCCAGCAAGGCAGTAGATGGTATGTCCAATGACGACCTGCAACAGTAACAGTAAATGGTGCGAATCCGATATCAAAGCTTTGGAGAAACATAAATGATAGATACGAAAACAAAATATGCCGTGTGGAATACAGCAGAAATCTGTCGAAGGTGCTCTACACGTGCTTTTTGGAAAAGAGAAGACTGCAGCAAAGAAACATGCCCTCTTACTGTAGAGATGGAGCGGCTGAGGAGGAGCGGAATAAATGACAAATCTCAGAGATAAAATATATTCAGCAATAAGCCACCCAGTCTGCGAACGCTGCCAATCCAGAACCGACTGGGATTCGTCTGACTGCGATAAGAACTCCTGCCATGACCTTTATGCCGAGGAAACAGATACAGTCTTGGGTATCATAGAACAGGAGCAAGAGGTACATAGCCAAAAGTTGCGTGAGGCCTATTCTCCACTGAGGAAGATACTGCGGACATTCGGTGGAAAAAATGACGGGCTGTGTCCATTGTGCGCAAGTCGTAATCACAAATCATGGTGCTGGTATCCAGAAGTACTCAGTTTGTGCAATTACCCTCTCGACAAGTACGATTTGGCCAGCACGAACCCGCAGAAGGACAGAAGATGCTGCCCAAATCCCGAATGCGGAAGTGAAACATCATTGATCGTAAACTACGAGGGAGCAATCCATGTCACTTGCGTTGGCTGCGGCATGCGTGGGCCGAGTTCGGAGTTTGTGCAGAAAGCTGTTAAACTATGGAATGCGCTTCCGAGGTAGGATAAAAACAACAACCTAGAAGGTGGAGATACCGCGTGGCAAACAACTATACCAGCTATGCAGCGGAGTTCGAGTTCCCTCAGAAAGCCGCTGAAGATTTCATAAATATTCTGCGTGCGTTTGGATCTGTGGGTAGTGAAAATTCAGAGGAGGTCTGCAAAATTCTACCAGAATGGTACGCAAAAAAGTATGATCTTCTACAGGATGGTAAAGTCAGCATCAACAAATTTGAAGATTTTTATGACCGGGAGGAAATGTACCGTGTTTCTTCGCCGGAAGTCATTGAGTACGATAAATCTGCAGGCGTTCTCTATTTTGGGAGTGAATCTGATGACCCATATGTAATAGCAGACATTCTGTCGGATGTCATGCAAGAGCATGGCTGCGAAGAAGCAATTTGCTTCGAGGTAGCATTTACCTGCAGTAAACTGCGCCCTGGTGAGTTTGGAGGGGCTGCAATCGCAGTAGGGCCTGGGATAGTGAGAAGCATGGGGACTGCCGAGATGACTGACAGCCTGAAAAGAGGAATCGAGGCAGAGCTTTGGCGTTCGGAGTCAAAGTCCTGAGAAAATACACCTGGCACGTTATTCTATACACAGCTAAGCCGGGCAGCCACAAGCTGCCCGGCTAAATTTTTGTGGGCATTGAGACAATAATTATCAAACAAATTTACGGAGGTTGGGATGTTGTTTTTCAAAAAGAAAAAGCAGGCAGATGATTACGGCGCAGTCCAACACTTCAGTGTAGAAAATGTTCTTAATCTGTTGGACAGAATGACCATAATGAACATTGGTGATATAGTCTGGTTCGTAGCGGCAGGTAAAAAATGTCGTGGCTATGTCATTGATATGCCAACACGCGAATCTAGCTACAGGCCTGTCGTACAGGAGATCAATGACAATGGCACGATTGGTCCGTGTACATATGTAGCCCCACAGTACATAATCAGCATAGAACATAGAAATATAGGTATGAGGTAGTGCTATGATAACAGCGTTTGACATCTATTTTGTAGGCATGTTGGACTCATTGAAGAGCAGCATGGGAGCTTTATCCCTAGCATCAATAGTTATCGGATTAGTGGGTGTTATTATACTGACATTCGTGTATGCTAATGATTCGATACTTGATGATGTACAAAAAACACAGTTACTGAAAGTTGGTAAGCGCGTTTTGATAACAGCGTTGATTATATTAACTTTGTCTTGTGGGGTACGTACATTCCTCCCGTCGAGTAAGCTAGCGGCTGCAATGTACATCCTTCCAGCGGCTGCCAATAATGAGGATCTACAGAAAATTGGCGGAAACTCATTGAAAATACTGCGTGATCTTACGGAAAAATGGCTACAGGAAACTGCTGATCCAGAAAAATCTACAAAACCGGGTACATTGTAGGTGCTCTAATGAAAAAACCCTATTGGGCAACCGCCAAGGTAAAATTCTACCTTGCCACTTGTTGGGCTCGTGATTTGCACACAGACGAGCCCTGGATTGAAGGTGTAGACTGGATCAACGACAAGCTCATTTTTCTGTGTGCGTGGTACCATAGATGCTTTATTCAACCATTTTTAGAGGTTGAGGCATTACCGCTGAAGATTTTGGAAATGTACAAGGAAGAATAAGCAAGAACCTCGCCTGGAAGTACTCTGGGTGGGGTTCTTGCCGCAAAATTTTTAGCAACCAGCTGGTATAAGGTTGTGAAGAGCTCCTGAAGAATATTTTTCTTCGGGGGCTTTTCTATGGCCTGAACCATTTTTGCTGCGGAAACAATATTTTCCGCAAACACAAAGGAGTGACACAATGGAAATGCCCTGTGATTTACAAGATCCAAAAATTTCAAAAAACACAGAAATCGTTCTGCGAAAGAGATACCTGCGCAAGAACATCGCAGGTGATGTTGTAGAAACGCCAAAACAATTTTTCTGGCGGGTGGCCTCTACCATTGTTGAAGTTGAACGAGGTTCAAGCCAGGAAAAGGAGGAAATAGCTCGGACATTCTACAATATGATGGTGAACAGGGATTTCCTGCCAAACTCCCCTACCCTCATGAATGCTGGTACAGAACTGGGGCAGCTTTCTGCATGCTTTGTTCTGCCTGTGGAGGACTCTATTGAGGGGATATTTGATGCGGTAAAATATGCAGCCATGATCCATAAATCTGGTGGAGGAACCGGATTTTCGTTTTCCAGACTGCGTCCGAAAGACAGTAAGGTTGGAAGTACTGGCGGTGTTGCGTCCGGACCTCTTTCTTTCATGAAAGTTTTTGACGTTGCAACAGAACAGATAAAACAAGGCGGAAAAAGGCGTGGGGCAAATATGGGCATATTGCGTGTTGACCACCCAGACATTAAAGACTTTATACACGCAAAAGAAGAGGAAGGTCAACTATCTAATTTCAATTTATCAGTTGGTCTGACAGAATCTTTTATGGTCGCAGTAGAGAACAATGCAGATTATGACCTTGTCGATCCAACAACACAAGAGTCTGCAGGCAAGCTTAATGCCAAAAGTATATTTGATCTGCTTGTCAAGAAAGCATGGGAATCTGGTGACCCAGGAATTGTATTTCTTGACCGTATAAACTCTTTTAACCCAACTCCTGAGCAGGGTGAGATTGAAGCTACAAACCCCTGTGGGGAGCAACCCCTTCTTCCATTTGAGGCTTGCAACCTCGGTTCAATAAATCTTGCGAAGTTTTACAATCATAATACAAATGATATAGACTTCTCAAGATTACGAGCAACAGTACATAATGCTGTTCGCTTCCTTGATAACGTCATTGACGTATCCAGATTCCCAATTGAGCAGATAGCCAACAATGTCAAGAAGAACAGAAAGATAGGCCTTGGCATCATGGGCTTTGCTGATCTGCTTTTCCAGATGGGTATCCCATATGACTCCGAAGAAGGTATACGAAAAGCCGAAGAAGTGATGAGCTTCATTCAGGCCGAAGGGTATAACGCATCAAGACTGCTGGCGAGCGAACGCGGCGCATTCCCGTCGTTTGATACCTCAATATTCGCAGACCTCACGCCTATTCGTAACGCAACTGTAACCACTATTGCCCCAACCGGAACGCTTTCCATCATCGGAGAGTGTTCATCTGGCATTGAGCCAATCTTTGCACTCTCCTTTACCAGAAACATCATGGATGGACAAAAGCTCACAGAGGTGAGCCCCTATCTGGAAAAAGCCCTGAAGGATGCCGGCCTCCACACGCCGGAAATCCTGGCTGAGGTAGCAGCCAAGGGCTCGATCCAGCACATCGAAGCCATACCGGAGCGCATTCGCAGGGTTTTTGTCACTGCCCTGGACATAGCTCCTGAATGGCATTTGCGTATGCAGGCCGCTTTCCAGAAGTACACGGACAATGCCGTTTCCAAGACTGTAAATCTCCCAAACAGCGCGACGGAAAAGGACATCCACGACATTTATGTCATGGCCTACAAGCTCAACTGCAAGGGTGTCACTGTGTACCGTGACGGCTGCAAGAGCGTCCAGGTGCTGACAACAGGCGAAGGGCAGAAACGACAGGAAGGCTCAACGCCGCAGGAACCTGCCCCTGAAAGCACGATCCGCAAGGTACGCCCGGACATTGTCCAGGGCTTTACCCAGAAAGTACAGACTGGACTCGGTACCATGTACCTCACAGTGAACGAGGTAGACGGTAAGCCGTTTGAGGTATTTGCCACCATCGGCAAGTCTGGTCGTTCCACAACAGCCAAGGCCGAAGCTATTGGGCGTCTGGTCTCTCTTGCTTTGAGATCAGGCGTTGGCGTTCGTGAGGTGGTAGAGCAAATCAAGGGCATCGGTGGCGAACATCCGATATTCCGCAGCAAGGGACTGACCCTCTCCATACCGGATGCCATCGCCTGGGTTCTGGAAAAACGCTACCTCCGGGATAACCGGGTGGCTGGGGAGCTGGCACTTGGAGAAAAGCCTTGTTGCCCGGAATGTGGGGAACCCCTGAAGTTTCAGGAGGGATGCCTGTCGTGCACATCGTGTGCGTATTCCAGATGCGGATAGAAAATCCAGAGGGTCGTAAGAGCGGCGAAGGCCGGGAAGCATAAGCTCCCCGGCCTTTTTAATAGAAAATTCTAATTTTTCTTCCGAACGGGCTAAATCTTTTTGGATTCGGAAACAAAAATTTGAATGTTCTATAACCACACAAACAACCGGAGGCAGATAGCTCATGGAGACACAGCAGAATTTTACTGAAGCCATTGCCCGCATATATAAGTGTACTGGCGTAAAGACACAGACTGCTCTGGGTAAGGTGCTTGGCCTGAAGCAGTCCTCTGTCTGTTATGGTTTCCAGGCAGAAACCATACCGTACAGATGGCTATATATCCTCCTGCGGGACAGGAACATAAACCCCGTCTGGATTTTGCACGGGGAACCGCACAAACGCTATGTAATTCCTTCTGAAACTACCGAGCTGGAGGTAGAAACTACATGCTAAAAGAGTGGATGCGGAAAGCAGTACTACTACCTTTCAAAAAATGTCGGCCTGACGCCATAGAACCGAAATATGCGCATAGCGGAGACAGCGGTATGGATCTGTACTGCCCGGAAAGAGTCTGGATTCCAGGGCAGAAAGCAACGCTCATAGATACGGGCATCGCCTTCGATATTCCCGACGGGTACGAGATCCAGGTCAGACTGAGGTCGGGAGTAGCCCTGCGTTATCCTATCGTAATGCCAAACTCTCCAGGTACCATCGACAGCGGGTATCGAGGCAGCATCGGCATCATAGTTTTCAACGTAAGCAACAATGGATTCTACATCGAGGCAGGGGAACGTATCGCTCAGGCTGTTCTCTGCCCTGTGGAGTTCGCCATGCTGAGAGAGGCGGAGAGCCTTTCTGATACTGAACGCGGTGCTGGGGGATACGGACACAGCGGAAGGTTCTAGCATGACAGAACGCTACAGAGACCCTGCGGAAGGGGCAATACGCTGCCCGGCGAGAGGGTATCAACTCCCTCTGCTGAGCTGCTTGAAGTGTCGAAAATTCCCCTGCTCTGCGGTTTCCGTCGAAATGCTCAGAGTTCTGGAAAATTCGGCATTTGTTGACCACGAGTTTACGGGGCTTTTACCCAGGAGGATACGCATGATCATTTTCAAAAAAACTAACGGAGCTCTTGTAGAAGCACCGACACAATTCAATGTGGATAACCCTGACTTGCGTCTGCTTGAGGATGTAGCGGAAGTCCTGGTCGTCGGAAAGTCTCTGGTGAAGCAGGTAAAGCTTGTTCCAAAGCCCAAAGAGGAAATAGCCAAGATTCGTCAGAGCAGGTCTTCCAGGAAAAGCGCGTAACCTGCGCAAATATCCCGCCTTCAGTTTGGGCTGCTTGTCAGGCAGCCCAAACTAACTCCCAAAACTAAACTTCTTGGGAACTAAACTTCTTGCAGACTCGAAACAATATTCTCTCTGGAATGGTGGCCGAGAGGTCTATGGCACCGGTCTTGAAAACCGGAGTCGGTGCAAGCTGACCGCAGGTTCAACTCCTGTCCATTCCGCCAATCGGAGCGTAGCGCAGCCCGGCAGCGCACCTGCTTTGGGAGCAGGGGGTCGAAGGTTCAAATCCTTTCGCTCCGACCATGGAAAAGCAAACCAAATACGAGGTATCTCTATGCCGAAGCTTTATCTGGAAGATCAACTTTCTGTTCTGACCGCCATGCTTGACCTGTACAAGCTACTCAAAAACTCCCAGAAGGGAGAAGACATCAAGGAAATCGTGTCTGACTTTAATGGTTTTGTATCAGCAATGAAGGCCAGTACAGTTGAGTGCGACATCCAAGCCTACGCCAAGTACACAGATGCCGGTATCAGCCCCGAACATGCCATCCAACTCATCCTTAGACGCAGGCAGGACATCAAGGAGTTGGCTGGTGCTATTGGTAAAAGCATACATATCAGCAGCGGGAAATAAGCCTGGTTAGCTCAGTTGGCAGAGCAGCTGATTTGTAATCAGCCGGTTGGGGGTTCGAGTCCCCTGCCAGGCTCCAGAAATGTAGCAACGATGCGGGGCGCTCAGCAGCGTCCCGCATTTTGCTGTGTGATTTTATTCATGACTTGATTAGCGATTTGATTCGTGAGGTGTGTGATGGAACAACCAACTCTTACCAAGGAGCAGGAGAAGGTATCCAAGGCCATCGTGGACTTCGCCCTGCGTAACAAGCGTGGGTATATGGCAGTTGCTGGGTACGCCGGTACCGGCAAGACCACAGTAATGGGTGTCAGTGCAGCCAGAATCATCAACAGCCGTCCTGACATATCCATCGGCTACTGCGCTCCGACCGGGAAGGCGGCGAGCGTGCTTGGCCGCAAGCTCATAGATTTCGGTGCCATGAACGAAAACTCTTCTGTCCATACAGTGCATGGCCATATCTACAGGCTGAACAGGAAAGCATCAAAGGGTGGAAAAATGGTCTGGGACAGGAAAAGCGATGCCCTGCCCTACGATATGCTTGTCGTGGACGAAGCCTCTATGGTCACCAGGACCATGTTCAATGACATCATGAGCTACGAGGTGCCTGTAGTTTTCATCGGGGACTCAGGGCAGCTGCCACCAGTCAACAGCAGCATATTCACCCCGTTGACCAGGACACAGCATGTGCTGACAGAAGTACACCGTCAGGCACTTGAGAATCCCATTATCCGCTGGGCAACGGAAATCAGGAATGGCGGTGCAATACCAGCTACGACAAACGCCTCCTTTGCCTACATGAGCAAACGAGACCCAAGGGCATCGAAGATACGTGATTCCTTCATCCAGAAGCTACCTGACGGCGACTCAATGATCCTCTGTGGTATGAACAAGACAAGGATCGCGCTCAACGTCATGGCTCGTAATGCACTCGGCCACTCTGCCAACGGAACTCTGCCAGGCAAGGGTGAGCGTGTTATTTGTCTGAAAAACGTAAGAGACCGGGAAATCTGTAATGGGCAGATCTTCACTGTGCGCGGTTCAGGCCCAATAAGTGCCAACGACAGCTGCTATATGCTGGATGTAGGTATGGGTGGATACATGGTTGCGTACTCTGGGGCCCTGCACTCTGAAAATGGTACACGCCTGGCCCAGAGCATGGCATCAGAGTCTGCTGAAATAAAGATGTGCCTTGCCAGCAGCTCGCAGGACGAGGCATATCTCTTTGATTTCGGGTATTCCTGCTCCGTGCACAAGGCGCAGGGATCCGAGTGGGACAATGTGCTGCTCTACGCCGAGCGTAACAGTCATATGAGTGATGATGACTATCGGAGGTGGCTGTACACCGGCATGACCAGGGCAAGGAACAAGCTGTGCATTTTTGTGTCGTGAGAAAGGAAAGGCCTCCCAAACATAACTTTGGGAGGCCTTTGACTGTATACTGGTGCTACCCGGACACAGCCTGGCGTACTGCATCAGTTATAAACGAATTGAGCGATTTACCCTCAGAGGCTGCGGCCAGTGTTGCACGTTGGTATATTTCTGGAGGAAGTCGCAGGGCAAACTTGCCAAGTACCTTCCTGGCCGGGACTCCATCCTCAGCGCACATACGGAGAAAAACAGCCAAGGATTTTTCACCTTCCTCCCTCAGGGTTGCGGCATCAGCAGCATAAAAGTCCGCACCGCCGTTCAGGCCAACGAACTCACCACGAAACATCTCAATATCCGGGTCATAGGCAATAACAGCGTGATAGCCGCCTTCAAATTCCATGATATTTTTCATGGTCTTACCCCATTTTCTTCCAACCATTTGCGAATACTGACCACAGCCCCCTTATCTGTATCGGGTGACGGGTGCGGTCTGTGGAAAACACGCCTGTCGTTGAAAAGACGAACGCATATGCGAGAGCCTTCAGCTTCAATCTCTAAGCACATGTACCAAGTGAATTTTCTGCCCAATCAGTCATACTGCCGCCTGATAAAATTGGACAGCAGGGGCACGGCAAGCGAGTATTTACCAAACCTGTTCCTGAAAACAAGCCCGCGATCAGACAGGGTATTGAGCATCTGGATCACATGGCTCGGACTGAAGGGCTTGATGGGCAACTCCTTGGACTTGTTAGAAACTTCCATGCCAGTGAACTCATCATCGCACGAATCCAGCGCAACAACGGCGCGTAGTAAGTCTTTTTGCCTGTCTGTTGTCTGAGACCATCTCCCCTGGAAAAAGTCGGAGTCCAACTTCCTGATTATGTTCTCTATAGGAATTGTTGGGGTTTCATTTGCAGTCACCTTCGCAATCCACAAGTCGTACACTTCCTTGCAGATATACTGTAAAAAATACGGATAGCCACCAGAAACTGTGACAATAGTATTTACAGAGTTTTCGCCAAACTGGATAGGATGTCCTTCCACCGGACGCAAAATGGCTTCTCTGGAAGCTGCTTCATCCAGTCTGGACAGCGTCATGACATGGAACATGCGTTCGGCATAGGTCCTTGCTTCCACAAGCTTGGGAAACAGCGTTGGCAGACCAACAAAGAGCAGCATGAACGGTATACCCTTACGTTGCAGGGATTGAAAAACCTCAAGCAGCGCAGAAAGTGGGTACTGTGCCTCCTGCTTGTGATCCGAAAGATTCTGGGCCTCGTCATAAGCAAAGACGATTCCTCTGACCTCAGTGTTTTTCAGGAGTTTCCAAATCTGCTCCAGGACATGCTTCAGCTTATCCGAGACGAGACCCGGTGTGGCCCTGTACATGGATTCCAGGGTTTCATAGCTGAGAGGAAATCTTTGGACTTCGGAATCACCCAGGTATCCAATTTTCTGATGCTGGGCCTGCTCAAACAATACAGAAGATGCCGCAGCAGCTGTATCTACCAGCAGGCGCATGGCAATGGCGTCTTCTGAAATGCAGGCAGACTCAGACAAATCTGTACCCGCCCAGAGCCAGCCACTTTCAAGAGCAATGGGCTTCAATGATTCCAGCAGGACAGTCTTTCCCACACCGCGCAGCCCGGTAATAACGGCATTATCCGTAATCGTTTCCTGAGAAAGAAGTTTGCGCATTTCTTCCTGTTCAGCAGATCGGCCCGCAAGGTACGGTGGCAGATGCCCGGCACCCGGTCGGAATGGATTTCTGTACATGCTGGTTTTTGGCGTATTGGCAGTTTGCATGGCTGTGTCCTCAGATTTTATGTCATAAATTTAGTATTATAAGTAAATTTAGTCAATACACATTTTAGGAAAGGTAACTCTCCAAGGTGAACTATTCAGCCCTACTTTGACAATATTTGTGAATACGCATCACAAACCGCAGGAGAACACCAATGATCACCAAAATCGGAAAAGAAATCGTACATATAGCAAACCTTCTGGCCAAGGCTCATGAGTTCAAATACAGGAATCTTGAGAAGTACGCGGCAACCAGATACAAGGAATTACTGCCTGGGCTGTCTCCTGAATCCAAGACAAGGCTTTCCGACGTGGTTAAACCTCTGGCGGAGGAGCTGGCTGGGATTCGTCGTGGGACAGAGAATATGATAGCCCGTGCTGGGTATACCATGAGGCCTGCTACCACTGATGAGGAGATTAACACGGCACTAGGCGGAGGTGGTGCTGTGACTGATCACAAAACAAAAACAGTACTGTATCTTGATCCCCAAATGCTTAAAGGGCGTAGGGAGTATAGGAAAGATAAAAGGCTTATTCCATTCTACAACACAGCTCGTAAGAATTATGGTTATGTAAATGAGGGGCTATTGCGCCATGAAGCTTTCGAGGCAGATGAGTATACAAAAGCCAAGAGCCGTGGAGTAACGCCATTTTTAGAAGTTTTTACAACTCAGAATCTCAACAAGCCAGATATGAAAAGATGGAGAAATGGTATAGGTATTACAGACAAGGTATTGGAAAACCAGACAACTGATCCGTACTACATAAAACGTCTTGGCAGTACCGAGAATTTGGATAGCTTCTTTGATGAGCCTGTAGGTAGGCATGTAAATCTGAAGGTACTCGCGAAGGAGACTGAGTTTCTTAATAAGTCATTTTACAACCATATGGCTAATTCTATTAAAAATTATAGGAGACGCTATGGTGAGGCAGACATACTTGCAGATAATATGGATTTAGATAGGAGCAGAGGAGATATTTACTCTACTCTGTTGACAAAGAAAGACTACAAAAACATGGCTACTCCAAGAAAAAATGTGTTGGATCATAGAATAGAACGAAATAGTGATGACATAAATGAGATCTATGACGTACATAGATCAACAATAAAGAGGAGGTAATAATATGCTAGGCCCAACATCAACAACCGTTGGACTTGCCATACCATATGATACTGACCTTGAGAATATTGAAACTTATAGGGGATACTTAAAAAACTGCTCTAAATCTACATACCATACAATATCAAGAACAGCGTTAAGGCTGTTGGACCTACCTGATGCAGAGCTTCACAAGTTTTTGGAAGAATCCAAGCTCATGCGATGTTGCTGCAGAATATCGCAGGTTGATATGTATATTGTTGGTAGTAGTAGGCTAAAAGAGCTAGGTCTTCCAGACTTTGATGTACGCTTAGCCAGGCCATACCAGGAAGACGTGGAAGATATGAAATCATATAGAGCCTATCTTGTGCGATGTAGCAAATCAAAAGTGCAGGTTATAGCTAATTCTGCTATACGTATGCTACAATTATCGGATGAGGAGCTTGAGCCATTTCTGCTGGAGTCCAGAGCCCTCGGTAAGTACATCAAAATTGAACAAAAAGACATGTGAAGCCATGTGCCACTCACAGGAGTACACAATATCATGCAAAATGAAAAACTTTTGAAAGTGTATATGGATATGTTCCGAAAATTCTCTAGGGAATGGGCACGCTCATCGGATAAATATAAGGATCGTAACCTGAAACGTGACTTCAGTACAGTAATGATGCAAATGCACACCTTTGTAAAACGCTACGTTGGTATGCAGAAGTATCCTGAAATGAACCCCAAACTTGAGAAATACCTGATAATCAATAACTACGTTACAAAAAATGCCAGAGGTGGATTTGATGTGTCTTCAGCTAGGTATAGAGAGTA
The DNA here is from genome assembly GCA_017415765.1 of Desulfovibrio sp. GTDB lineage: Bacteria > Desulfobacterota > Desulfovibrionia > Desulfovibrionales > Desulfovibrionaceae > Desulfovibrio. The sequence continues at coordinate 59,584 of JAFQED010000009.1, forward strand.
TCGTGGAGACTAGGTGTTATTATTGCTATGATTCTTTACTTCCGGGTAAGCCTTTTCCAAGAGGTAAAAAGTAATACCCCAAGATTCCGGCAAGATGTCACGGTACATACTTGTATACATGACAGATTTAGCTGCTGGTGATGCTGCAAAGTCCATCATATTGACGCGGAGTTCTCCAAGAGCTGCGAGCATAGCAAAATATGAATTGGCTGCCATCTCATATTCTGAGACACTTGTACCTATGGAAGAAAGAAGTTGTACGGGGCGCAACTTTGAAATCCATTTGAATATAAAAGCTGCACGCTTATGGTTGTCAGGAATTGTGATGCAGTGAAATGGACTCCATCGTTCCAAATCTATCATATATGATATACATGCGTGACAAAGGGTTGGCATGCAAAGTACGACTCTCCGATGATTTTGGAATGGGGGAGAACTCTCCATCATATTAAACATCTTGGCAAGACGTGCAGCTAAATTTTTGGCCTTATCGCGTCTTGCCAAGATATGTTGCTGTGCTGCCTTGCCATGAGATGACATTATTTGAACTCCCAGAAACTTTCAGGAAGCTGCGAAAATGCCTCAATAGCTTGTATCTGGCGATCAAGAATTACATTGTCCGGCTCTACATCTCCAGAATTATGAATACCAGATTCCATAAACTCAACTAAGCGTTCATTACTAAATATAGAATCCAGCTCTTTTTCCTGATCGGCACTCAAAACCGGAATTGCAGTTCCCATAAGCCACCCTCCAAGTCCTACTGGATTGGGTGTAAGTATACCCATCCATCTATATGGTACTATTGCCAAATGTCAGACAGCTTGACATTGTAAAAAGCCATATGCCTAAAATGCACACAACGGGCAAGTGACGGCACAAAAAATTCTTTTTGTCAATCTCGATTTTGTATTGACAAGGGAAAATACTCTCAAAGCAGGAGGTCAACCCGAAACCGGAAACCTAGCCCCTAAAAGACATGACCTCTGACGTAGCGACTAAGAAGTGCCACTTACGGTGGCATACCCGTGCAGCACAGCTATACCTCTACTCTATCAATAATCTGTCGCGCACGGCACCGAACAAGCTCAGTCATAGCACGAATGGTGCCCTGCTCCACGTATACTTCCGGGTGCGGCTTCAATTTCAGAGTAAGGCATTGCTGTAACCTGGGAATATGTCTCGGCCTGGCAAAAAGCCGGGCCTGGTCATCGAAGGACAGGAAAGCAGCCGTTGTTCTGGAAGCCAACCCTTCAATGTCCAAATCCACAAGGCTGCCCAGCCCTACGCCAAAAGAGAATCCGTTGTCGTACAGAGGTGCCGGGCGTAACAGCTCGCCGCTATCCGTGTCGAACAGATAGCCGAAATTCCCCAAGTGCCTGTCCTGGTTCAATATCAGGGCATCAAAGACCATCATGTCCTCAAACGCCTCAGCTCCGAAAATCTGGCCAAGTTCGTACTGTGTAGATGGATTTTTCAGGCTATCCAAGGTGAGTTTTTTGAGGCTCACCCCCTGGTGCAGGAAGTATGTTTTAGCATCGATGAGCCCGATATGTTCATCAGTAAACAGTCTGCAGGTACAGACGTTTTCGTGGCTGCCATCAGCATGACCATATACTGCAAGCTCATAGGGGATGTGTTTTACCCCGAACTGCCTGCATACCTGAGAGGCAAACCATTCAGCTGTTGCCTGTGATAGTCCGTCCATGCCAGCGGTGTAATTATCTGCCTTGCGGAGAAAGATACCGCTATCATCCAGCCCCCAGGCTTTTTTCAGAGCTCCTTTGGAGGTGAACTCGGGAGAACTCAGTCTGAGGCTGGAATACTTGCTGCCAGTAAGACCAAAGACCAACTCCCCGACAGCCTCATCAAACCTGTTTCGATACAGGCTAACTTCAGACCATGCTCGTCTGTCAGTAAGCTCTGTTACCCAAAAAGTGTCATTGAGCGACAGCAGGTTACACAGCCTGGCATAGCGCATGGGGTCTTTCGGGTCGAAACCCTCAAGCATTTCAATGCGGGCAAAAAGTTTTCGCCCAAGAGGAGATGTACGCCGATCTATCCAGTCAAGCAGTAGCTTGTCTGTGATTTCGCCTGCCTGCAGCTCAAATGGAAGAATCCTGTCCAGATTCTGGCATACGGACAAAATACGCAGGTCGTAGCTGGAATATTCCTTACCGGAAACAGTCTGTGCTTCTTTCCGCATTTCAAAGCGGATAAGCTCGCTATCCTTGTTCTTCAGAACGAATAGGGACATCGCAGAAAGCCTCCAGCTGGAAACATCTGGATAATCATAGCATTTCAAAGACAGGCCCTCAACTAAACTATTCCGCAGCGTCCGACATAGTTTTGTCGGGCGTAATTTTTTCCAAACAAAGGAGCACTAGCCATGAAAACCCTGATTCTCTTTGACTACAACAACCTGGCGCATCGGTGCGTGCATCTCAAGCAAATCTCAGGTTCTGCCACAGACGAGTCCTGGGGCCTGCTGTCCTACATGGTGTTCAATATCATGTACGATTTTGTCATGGACACCGTAGAGTTCATGGACGAAGGTGACTCTGTTGACGTTGTCCTGGCTTTGGATGACGCCATCAACGGCTATTGGCGACGGGACATCTACCCCCCGTACAAGGCAGACCGTGCTAAAAAGCGTGCTGCCGATGACATCGACTGGTCCAGGGCCTATACGGAGTTCAACAAGCTGGCAGATACGATCGGCAGGTACACACCGTGGAAGGTTATGCGTGTACCCAAGTGTGAGGCTGACGATATTATCTACACCCTGGCTGTGAATCACGAGGGTGGCGTCATCGTACATAGCGGCGACTCCGATTACCTGCAGCTGGTGTCAGAAAATATCCTGCTCTACTCTGCCACGGCCAGAGACTATGTGGATTTTCCCCACACCTGCCGCGTTGCCGGAACGCAAGTACATTGCAAGAGTCCAGAAGAATACCTCGTGTATGCTGTTCTCACCGGGCAGGGTGGCAAGGACAATGTGTACAATGTGAAAACTCCCACGGACTGGGATACAGAATCCGGCAAGCGCAAGCCTGGCTTTGGCGTTGCTGCTGTAACGAAGCTGCTCAAGTCCGGTAAGCCTTTGGAAGATGCGTTGAAAGACGCTGGCTTGTGGGATAACTACTTGAGGAACAAGACCCTCATTGATATGAGGGAGATCCCGTACAGGTATCGCGATGCAATTCTGGCGGCATTCGGTGAGTATATGCCAGAAGCGGCTGATGTGCGGGGTATGCTGTCAGAATACGATTGGCCATCTATCTATGGCGTAGCTGATGATATGAGCGTGCGGTTGCAGATGGCAGCGGATGGGGTACGGAAGATAGAGTGTGAAGTCAGTACCGATTTTGCCGACGAAGAAACGTGTGAGTTTGTGTTGTAATTCGTGTGCATATTCACACATTGATAATATTTAAGAAAAATATTGCACTTTTCTTAAATATTAGTAAGTAATATGCCGGTCTAAATATCATTAAAGACCGGCATATTAACAAATTATTTAATTTTTACTTCTATCAACTTTCCAGCTTTAT